>CANDJX010000039.1 GCA_947385185.1 uncultured Clostridia bacterium | reverse complement strand
CCATCTTGGTCGGGCACTCTGCGGAGTTGAAACGGATTACTTCGTCGATGAGCAGAGCGTTTGCTACGCCGTGGGGAAGATGATGGAACGCGCCGAGCTTATGCGCCATGGAGTGGCATACGCCGAGGAAGGCGTTTGCGAAAGCCATGCCCGCCATAGTAGCGGCGTTGCCCATCTTTTCGCGGGCGACGGGGTCGTGCGCGCCGTCGTCGTAAGCGCGGGGCAGATATTCGAATATCATCTGAAGCGAACGGATTGCGAGTCCGTCGGTGTAATCGGTAGCCATGACCGAAGCATACGCTTCGAGCGCGTGAGTGACCGCGTCGATACCCGATGCGCTCGTCAGTCCCTTAGGCGCGTTCATCATCATATCCGCGTCGATTATAGCCATGTTGGGCATGAGCTCGTAATCGGCAAGGGGATACTTGACGCCCGTCGTTTCGTCGGTGATGACGGCGAACGGCGTAACTTCGGAACCGGTGCCCGCCGAAGTGGGAACGGCGATGAAGTATGCTTTTTCGCCCATTCTGGGGAAGGTGTACACTCTCTTGCGTATGTCTATGAAACGCATAGCCATGTCGAGGAAGTCGGCTTCGGGATGTTCGTAAAGCACCCACATGATCTTACCGGCGTCCATAGCCGAACCGCCGCCGACTGCGATGATGCAGTCGGGCGCGAACGCCGTCATGAGCTTTGCGCCTTCGCGCGCGCAGGCGAGCGTGGGATCGGGCGCGACGTTGGAGAACGTCGTGTGCATGATTCCCATTTCGTCGAGTTTTTCTTCGATCGGCTTCGTATAGCCGTTGTTATACAGGAAGCTGTCCGTAACGATGAACGCCTTTTTCTTACCCATTACGGTGCCGAGCTCGTCGAGAGCTACGGGCAGGCTGCCTTTTTTGAAATATACTTTCTGAGGTGCTCTGAACCAAAGCATGTTTTCTCTCCTTTCTGCTACCGTTTTGATATTGATAAGATGTTTTACGTTGACGTTTTCGGAAACGCTGTTGCCGCCCCAGCTTCCGCAACCGAGCGTAAGCGAGGGATTGAGCTTGAAGTTGTACAGGTCGCCGATACCGCCGTGAGAGGAAGGAGTATTTACGAGAATGCGGCAGGTTTTCATGCGTTCGCCGAACTCCGCGAGTTTTTCGGTTTCGGTCACCGCATTGAGATATATCGAAGAAGTGTGTCCGTAACCGCCGTCCGCGATAAGCTGTTCGGCTTTGTCGAACGCGTCTTTTATATCGTTCGCCTTATACATGGCGAGGACGGGGGAGAGCTTTTCGTGAGCGAATTCTTCGGAGATGTCCACGCTCTCTACTTCGCCGATAAGGATCTTCGCGTTTTCGGGAACTTCGACTCCCGCAAGCGCGGCGATCGTGTGAGCTTTCTGACCGACGATCTTGGCGTTGAGCGCGCCGTTGATAATGATCGTCTTTCTGACTTTCTCGATTTCGTCGGGTTTGAGGAAATAGCAACCGCGGTAAGCGAATTCTTTTTTGACCGCTTCGTAAACGTTCTTGTGCACGATGACCGACTGCTCGGACGCGCATATCATTCCGTTGTCGAACGTCTTGGAATGAATGATCGAGCTGACGGCGAGCACGATGTCCGCGGTATCGTCTATGATCGCGGGCGTGTTGCCTGCGCCGACGCCGAGGGCGGGCTTACCCGACGAGTAAGCCGCCTTGACCATTCCGGGACCGCCGGTCGCGAGAATGATGTCGGCTTCTTTCATGATGAGATTGGTGAGGTCGAGGGACGGAACGTCGATCCATCCGATGATGTCTTCGGGCGCGCCCGCTTCGACAGCCGCTTCGAGGACGATTCTCGCCGCTTCGATTGTGCTCTTTTTAGCTCTGGGGTGGGGCGAGATGATGATACCGTTTCTCGTCTTAAGGCAGATGAGCGATTTGAAAATAGCGGTAGACGTGGGGTTGGTCGTCGGTATGACCGCTGCGACTACGCCGATAGGCTCCGCGACTTTCTTCACTCCGAACGCTTTGTCCTCCTCGATGACTCCGCAGGTCTTGACCGTCTTGTATTTATTGTAAATGTGTTCGGCGGCGTAATTGTTTTTGATTACCTTGTCTTCGACTACGCCCATGCCCGTTTCTTCGACTGCCATTTTGGCGAGAGGAATTCTCGCTTTGTTGGCGGCAATCGCTGCCGCTTTGAAAATCCTGTCTACCTGTTCCTGCGAATAGGTCGCGAATTTCTTCTGAGCAGCTCTGACTCTTGCAAGAGTTTCTTCGAGCTTTTCGACACTATCTACGATCGGATAGTTCTTTTCCATTTATTTAAGACCTCCAAAAAAATATTTCTTTATTGTTTTTTATCGATCGACCCGAGCGCGTCGAGTACGGCTTTTACCGTGTCCTCGATACCGCCGGTTTCTCTGATCGTAACGTCGGCGTATTTTTCGTAATACGGCGCGCGTTCCGCGGCAAGGTCTGCGATCGTTTCTCCTTCGCGCATCACAACGCCGCGGGTTTTTATATTGCCGAGCCGTTTTTCCAGTTCTTCGGGCGGGAGAAAGAGATAAACCGTCGTTCCGCTTTCCGTAAGTTTGCGCATTCCTTTTTCGCACAGTACCGCGCTTCCGCCCGTCGCAATCACCGCTTTGTCTGCGTCGAGATTCCAAAGTACGTCGTTTTCGATTTCCGAAAAACCTTCGGCGCCTTTCTCGGCGAGTATGTCCGACAGCTTCATTCCCGTTTCCGATTGAATGATAAGATCGGTATCCACGAACGAATATCCCAGGGCTTTTGCAAGCAGCACTCCGACGGTGGACTTGCCGACGCCGGGCATTCCGATGAGTATTACGTTCATATTCATACGCTTAAATGATTGGACAGGACGGCGAGGGAGGACGCGAGGTTTTCGTTCTCGACAAGCACTCCTTCGGGTACTTTTATTACGGACGGCGCGAAATTCCATATCGCTTTTATGCCGTGTCCGACAAGTTCGTCCGCCGCGGCTTGAGCGTTCGCGCTCGGGACGGTGAGTATGCCGAGACTGACGTTTTTATTCTTGCACACGCGCTCGAGGTCGGACATCGGAAGCACGATCTTGCCGCCGCACGCCGAACCTATTACTTTGGACGACGAATCGAACGCCGCCACGATCTCCAGCCCGTAGTCCGAAAAGCCGTGATACGACAGGAGCGCGCGACCGAGGTTTCCCACTCCGAGAAGTACGGCGGCCGTGTGCTTGTTGCATCCGAGAAAGTCCTCGAGTTCCTCGATAAGTTCGCTGGTGACGTATCCCTTTTTCGGACGTCCGCTTCCGCTTACCGAACCGAGATCCTTACGCACCTGTACGTCGTTCAGTCCGAGCGCTTCGGCGATTATGGTTGCCGAAACGGCAGGAAGCGCGCCGCCGAGCGACTTAAGGTAATGCAGATATACCGGAAGACGACGAAGCGTCTGTATGGATACGTTTTTTTCGGATGTTTTCAAGTCGTCTCCGCCTCTTTTATTTTGTCGGCGCGGCTTTCCCACCCGACGTATGAATTATAACACATATTTTGTCGATATGCAAATAAATAAAGGGCAATCGATAAAAATTTATTTATTCAAATCATGACATTTTTTAACGCGATTATGACCGGAAGCGGAAGGGAGAAAAGGGATGAACGAAAATCCGATGAAAACGCACGGTCTTTCTTTACGGCGCGATACGGGAGCGAAGAAAGGCAAACAAAAATCCGCTTTATAAAGAGCGGATTATATGTTCATAATTATTTTTCGACTACGCAACAACACGCAGAACGGACATTCCGTCAGCGCCGCGTTATAATTGTAAGGTATGTACCGTCGCTTTATTTTTGTTCGGGCGAGTTCTTTTTCGCTTTATATCTTATGAGCGCTTTTGCGAACTGGTCGGGGCAGGACGTTCCGCTCCTGCAGATGATTCCCTGAAGTCTTGCTATGACGTCGTCGATCTTCTGACCCTCTACGAGCTTCGCAATGCCTTGCAGATTGCCCGAGCAACCGCCGACGAATTTAACGTCGGAGATTCTGTCATCGTCGTCCACTCTGAAAATAATCTGACGCGAGCAAGTGCCTACGGTGTTGTAAATTTCCATAATGTCTCCTTTTTTCCGTCGCCGAATGCAAGGCGACGATAGTTTTCTTTTTCGTTTATATAAAACTTTACGTTATTATATCAGTCTATAAGTTTTTCGTATATCATCGAATAAACTTCCGCGGCGGAAGAATCCCATTTGCCGTATACGGTTTTGGCGACCGCGCGGTTGGCGACGTTGAGTTTCAGCTCCATGGTCGTCCGCGTAGGATCGAGGATCTTGAGCTGTACGGTATAAGACCCGTCCTCGTTCTTATAATATCCTCTGAAATATTCCTGCGCGCGCTTATACGTCATGCGGTTTTCTTTGATGAATTCGGCGATCTCCGTGCGCTTCGACGCTGGGATGCGCGTGAAAAAGCTGTCAAGACATTCACGCCCCGACGTCGTGATCGTATAATAAATGCTGCGATCGTTGGTGGTTTTGAAGACAAATCCCGCGTCTACGAGTTCGCCGAGACATTCGATGCTTTCCATATAATTTATCCAGCTGTTACGGCTGGCGCACATCTCGAGCATCGTTTTTTCCGTGACCGGCATCCCCATTTTGTCGAACACGAAAAGCAGTACGAGCTTATTCACGAGATTTGTTTCGTCTTCCATAATATCCTTCGTTCCTCCGAATTTATATATTATAACATATATCGCGACAAAATGGAATAGGTTTTGTGAAAATTTTTCAAGAAATTTTTGTTTATTTGTAAACTTTTGTACTTTAATAAGTTGACAATTTCTTATTTCGGATAGTATAATACGTTTATGAATTTACGCGAAGAATTGTTGAAAAGGTTATATGACGGCGAGGTTCGAGGCGAGGAGATAGCCGCGGAATGCGGCGTTACCCGCGCCGCCGTATGGAAAAGCGTCAAATCCTTAATATCCGAAGGCTATAACATCGCCGGGACTACCAACCGCGGTTATATGCTCGCCCCGTCCAACGTCGTAAGCGAGGTCGGAGTAAAGCATTATTTAAGCACGCCGTGGGAATTGGAAGTTTTGCCCGTTACGTCGTCTACGAACGATGTCGCCAAAGTCCGCGCGGCGGGCGGCGCGACCGATTTTGCCGTTATCGCGGACAGGCAGACGGCGGGAAAAGGCAGACTCAGGCGGGCGTTTTTTTCTCCGGGCAAGGCGGGCGTATACTTAAGCGCAGTGATAAGGCCCGAGCTTTCGGTCGGTGACTGCGGACTGATTACCGCATACGCGGCGGTCGCTACCGCCCGCGCGATCGAAGAACTGTCCGGCGCGGACGTGAAAATAAAATGGGTCAACGATCTGTATATCGACGGCAGAAAAATCTGCGGCATTCTTACCGAAGGCAGCGTGGGCATGGAAGGCGGATCGCTCGACTACGCCGTGGTCGGAATAGGCGTGAACGCGCTTGCCGTGGAATTTCCCGCCGAACTCGAAAGCGTCGCGACGAGCGTAGAAGCCGAAACGGGTAAAGCCGTAGACAGGTGCGAGCTTGCCGCGCGCATACTGGATAATCTCGCGAGTCTGGAAAGCAACGTGCGGTCGCGCTCGTTCATGGACGAATACCGACGTCGTTCGTGCGTCACGGGACGAACGGTAACCGTCAACGGCGAGTATGACGCAACGGCGGTCGGCATAGACGACTATTGTGCGCTCTTGCTCGACGTCGGGGGGGAAACGATAAAATTTTCCGCAGGGGAGGTTTCATTGAAACTCAAATGAAAATATCCACGAAAAGTCTTACGATTTCCGCGTTTCTTGCCGCAATAATCTGCGTGCTCAGTCCGATAGCGATCAATATAGGACCGATACCGCTGTCTTTCGGCACGCTCGCGATTTATATTGCGTCGAGCCTTATAGACACCAAACACGGCGTTGCCGCAGTCGTCGTATTCGTTGCTCTCGGCGCGTTCGGCGTCCCCGTATTCACGAACTGGACGGGAGGATTCGGACGCATAGCCGGTCCTACCGGCGGGTATATAATCGGATATATACCGATGTCGTTTATTATAGGATTCATGATAGACCGACTGGACAAGCACGTATGGGCTTATCCCGTTGCAATGGTCGCGGGTACGGCGGCGCTCTATGCATTCGGCACCGTATGGTATATGATACAGTCGGGAGTGGATTTCGGAGCCGCGCTGCTTGCCTGCGTCGTACCTTTCCTGATCGGAGATTCGATTAAAATCGCAGCGTCTACGCTTCTGTGCTTCCGCCTGCGTCGCCTTATAAGGAAAGTAATATTGACCGACCGCCGCGAAAAAAAGAGCGCCGGATCGGAGCCCGACGCCCGCGTTGCGTCGGACAATATGCAGACCGACGATAATATTACGTCCGTTTCGGACGAAAACGGTAACGGACGTTGATTGCGATCATTCCACCGTTACGCTTTTGGCGAGATTGCGAGGTTTGTCGATGTCGCGTCCGAGCCCGAGCGCGACTTCGTAAGCCAGACGCTGAAGCGGAATGACGGATACCGCGGCGGACAGCATGGGATGGACGGGCGGGAGCATAATCGCTTCGTCGCACGCCGCCGCTATTTCGGGCGAGCTCGTTACTCCGATCACATACCCTCCGCGCGTCTTTACCGTCGCGATGGACAGAAGCGATTTTCCGATCAGTCTGTCGTCGGTGCATATCGCGATGACGGGCGTGCCTTTTTCTATCAGAGATATGCTTCCGTGTTTGAGTTCTCCCGCCGCTATGCCTATAGCGGGAATATACGAAATTTCTTTGAGCTTGAGCGCGCCCTCGAGCGCCGCTCCGTAGTCCGCGCCTCGCCCCATAAAGAACACGCAACCGCCGTCGAAGTATCCGGCGGTGTTCTTGAGCCCTTCGCTTGCCTGAAGGGCTTTTTCCGCAAGTCCGGGCAGTTCTCTTACCGCCGATGCGAATTCGCTCCCCGCGAGCAGCCCGAGCGCCGCGACCTGAGTGGTAAAACCTTTGGTCGTGGCTACCGAAATTTCGGGACCCGCGCGCGTGCAGAGATAATCGTCGCACGTCCTTGTCAGCGTGGAAGCATGTACGTTCGTGATCGCCAGAGTGCCGTAGCCCCGTCGCGCGGCTTCCTCCGCCGCCGCGATCGTGTCCGCCGTTTCGCCGGATTGGGATAACAGGACGCATTGCTTTCCGTAAGCGGGTACGCGTTCGGAATACAGAAATTCGCCGGCAAGCGCGACTTCCACGCTTCTGCCCGTCGCGCGTTCGAGCAACGGACGGCAGGACAGCGCGGCGTTGTACGACGAACCGCAGCCTATCAGAGTAAGACCCGTTCCTTTCAGCCCCGTCCGTTTGCCGCGGCATTCGGTAGAGATAGTCCGCGCGATCGCTTCGGGCTGTTCGTACATTTCTTTGAGCATAAAATGAGGGTATCCCGACAGCGACGCGGCGCGTCCGGAAACCGTCGGTTTTATGCGTTCGCAACCGACTTGTTTTCCTCTGAAATATACGGTCGCGCCGTCCTTTGTCAGCCGCGCGGTCTGACCGTCTGCAAGCACCGTGATCTCGTTTATGTCCCGAGGCATTGCCGTGCCGTCCGAAGAAAGGCAGGTGCCGTCGCCGTATCCGATAAGAAGCGGACTGCGCATTTTCGCCGCGTATATCTCGTCGGGACGATCGGCGCAGAGCACGCCGAGCGCGAACGAGCCTTTCAGCCGGCTTACCGTTCTGCATAGCGCTTCGACCGGGTCGCCGTCGTAATCGAGGGACAAAAGATGCGCCACGACCTCGCTGTCCGTATCGCTTTTCGGTTCGATCCCCGCTTCGCGTATAAGCGCGCGAAGCTCTTTGTCGTTTTCGATTATCCCGTTGTGTACGACCGCGAATTTACCGTCCGCGGACATATGCGGGTGACAGTTTCCCTCGGTAGGGCAGCCGTGAGTCGCCCATCTCGTGTGCCCGATCCCGCAACAGCCGACGACAGGCGCGGCTTCGAGTTTTTTTTCGAGCGACGATATGCGTCCGACGGATTTGACCGTCGTGATTTTTTCGCCTGCGATAGCGATTCCGGCAGAATCGTATCCGCGATATTCGAGAGCTTTAAGCCCGTCTATAAGGACGGGCACGGCGTTTCGTCCGCCCGTAAATCCAATAATTCCGCACATATATATTACTGTTTATGCGGGCGGCTTTTATGCGGTTACCGCGACGAACAAAAAATTTTCCGATAGCGATAATATCGCGGGCGAAAGCGGCATAGAATGTTCGTATGAAATATTTCGGCACAGACGGCATAAGGGGAGTGTACGGCGACGGGATCACCGAGGACATAGCGTACCGCACGGGGCGCGCGCTTGCCGCGTTGTTCGGCGGACGGGGCGTAGTGGGCAGGGATACGCGAACGAGCGGTCCGAGCCTCGAAAGCGCGCTTACGTCGGGAATCGCCGACGGCGGATCGGACGCGGAAACGCTCGGCGTTCTGCCGACCCCGGCGGTGTCGGGTCTGACCCGATCGTCGGGCGCGACTTTCGGCGTCATGCTCTCGGCGTCGCACAATCCGCCCGAGTATAACGGAATCAAGATTTTTTCAGGCAACGGCGATAAGCTGTCGGTGTCCGCCGAAGAAGCGCTCGAGTACTATATGGACAACGTACCTCAATCTGCGTCGCGCGGCAAAATTTCAAAAAGCGAAGGCGGCGAGGAGGCGTATATCACGCGCCTGATTTCCGAAGCGGAGGAAATGGGCGAACGTCTCGGTCGGACGGGCAGGCTCGACGGATTGAAAGTGCTTATCGATTGCGGTTCTGGCGCGGCGGTAATGGCGCGCGACGTATTCGAAAGACTGGGCGCGGACGTGACGGAGCTGTGTTCGGACTGCCGCGGCGAATGCATAAACGTCAGTTGCGGCGCGCTTCACCCCGAACGCATGGCGGAAAAAGCCGAGCGCGGCGGTTTCGATATAGGTCTGTCGTTCGACGGCGACGCGGACAGGATAGCCGTTTGGCGGCGCAGACTGCTCGGCGGCGACGAAATTATGCTCAATCTGACCCGGTTTATTCCGCGCGGTTCGACGGTCGTCGGAACGGTAATGACTAATTCCGCGCTCGAACGCGAGCTTTCCGTCCGCGGAATGCGCTTCGTGCGCACGGCAGTCGGCGACCGCAGCGTGGGCGAAGTCATGAACATCTGCGGCGGCGTACTCGGCGGCGAGCCGAGCGGGCATTTTATAATCCGCCCTTCGCGGACGGGCGACGGATTGCTTTCGGGCATAGCGTCGTCGCTTATCCTGCTCTCGGGCGAGCTGCAGACCGTATCGCTCGACGAACAGAAACTCGTAGGGATCCGCGCGGACTTTGCTGCGCTCGGTTCGGCTACACTCAAAACCGCAATAGAAAAAGCGTCCCGCATAGCCGGGCGCATAGTCGTGAGAAAGAGCGGCACCGAGCCGGTTATACGTATCATGGCGGAAGGCGGGGACGTGGACGGCGCGGTGGAGATCATTATAAACGCTTTCGAAAAGGGCAGGTTCATATGACGGCGCGGTTTGTTTCGGAGATCGGACGGATATGAACGTATTTCAATCGATACTTCTCGGTTTTGTTCAGGGACTGACCGAATTTCTGCCCGTTTCGAGCAGCGGACATCTGATACTCGTGCGCGAGCTTCTCGGACTGGAAAGCAGTTGCATGATGTACGATATTCTTCTGCATCTCGGCACGCTCGTTCCCGTGTTCGTATTCTTTCGGAAAGACATTATCGGTCTGTTCCGCCCGCCCATGAAAAAATTGCTTTGGCTTATAGTCGCGACGTTGCCGGCGGCGGTCGCAGGAGTTTTGCTTTCGGGCATGATCGACAAAGTGTTCGGCGGCGGAAAATTCCTTTGCGTTACGTTCGCTCTTACAGCCGTATTGCTCTTTCTTACCGAACGCATATCTTTGCGCAACGACAAACCGCGTCCGCTCGGCGCGGGAACCGCGACCTGCATGGGACTTATGCAAGCCGTCGCGCTTCTTCCCGGGCTGTCGCGGAGCGGTTCTACGGTTTTCGGCGGGATTATGTCGGGCGGAAAGCGCGAGGACGTTGCGAAGTTCTCGTTTCTTATGAGTATACCGATTATACTCGGAAGCGTGGCGGTGGGACTCATAGGCGTTGCTACCGGATCGGGAACGCTCATTCTTACGGTCGGGTGGTGGGAAACGTTGTGCGGCATGGTTGCGGCTGCGGTCGGCGGAATGTTTGCGATCAAAGCCATGATGAAAATAGTCGCAAGCGCCGCATATAAACCGCTTGCGTTCTATTTGTTTATGGTGTCGATATTATCACTTGTACTTAGTTTGCGCGGCTAATTGCGTAGCTTATAAGCTGCGCGAGAGTTCGTTAAACGTCTTGAGCGCTCGGTTACGTAGGGTTTACTACGAGCCCTCGCGCTCTGCAACGTTTGCCTGCTCTCGCTTGCTTCTAAGCCGCGCAAATCACTCATCATAGCTTGCGACGGCTTATAAGCGACGCGAGAGTTCGTCACGCTGTGGCAACCCTCGGTCATGTACGTCATTGTACAATCCCTCGGGTTATCCTCGCGTTCCTGCTCTCGCTTGCTTCAAAGCCGCGCAAATTACTCATCATAGCTTGCGCACGAAAAAGCGTAATAATGTACGAGTGTCTGTCAGACACTGTGTCGCACTCTCCACGGGGCTTACACCATAAATAAAAACTTTATATAATAAAAAAACCTTATCATAATGCTATGCACCTCCAAAAGTTTTGTCTGACTTTTGGGGGTGCATTTCAAAACAATAAGGTTTTTTCAAAAGGATATTTTCCTTTCTTCTCTTTATTCCACCGCTTTCATCGATTCCGCCATATCGATTCTGTTGAGTTTGGGAAGCAGAATCAGGTCGACGAGTCCGGAGAATACCAGAGTTATGCCCGCCGCGACAAGGAAGCTCCACCATTCTATGATAATGGGGAAGGTGAGATACGGTGCGTTTACGCTGCCGAGAATAAAGAACAGCAGACCGTATCCGAGCCCGAATCCTACGAGCACGCCGAGAATGACGAGTATGGCGATTTCGCGGAATACGTAACCCGCGACCTCGCCTTTTTTGTATCCGAGGACTTTGAGCGTCGCGATTTCTTTTTTGCGTTCGCCGATATTGATGTTCGTGAGATTATAGAGCACTATTACGACGAGCGCGCCCGCGCAGACAATCAGCACCAGTACGATGAGCGTCAGCGTTTCGGACAGATTGTCGAACATGACTTTTTCGGACGACGTAAACGAAACGCTGTTCACGCAATCGAGCTTATACAGCATTTCGCTCGCGCTCGATTGCTCGGCTTCGGCTATGCCGCTTCTTACGAGCAGGGAATCGAACGACGCGTCGTCGAATACGGCTTCGTATCGATTTTTTCCTATGAATACCCAGCATTCGGAGTACATCGTGACGACGTGAGTGATCTCGAATTTGCCTTCGTTGCCCGAAGCGTTTTTGACGGTGACCTCGTCGCCCTCGTACGCGCCGAGCGCGTCGGCAAGTCCCTTTGAGATCATGACGGCGTTTTCGTCGAACTTACCGCCGAGGTCGATATAATCGTTGAGTTCTTTGTCTGCGGCGACTATGTTTGCGTTTTCGGACTTGTCGCCTCCGGACGCGCTGCCGCGTTCTTTACGGACTTCCATATACTCTTTTCCGTCGAGGAATCCGCCGCTTTCGGTGAGTTCGGTATAGTTTTTATCCACTCCGATCGTAAGATCGAAATTATATATTCCGTTGAATTGCAGGTCGGTGACCGCCGCGGTCGAGTTCATCATGCCGAAGCCGGCGACTATGAGCGCGCTGCAACCGGCGACCGCAAGCACGGTCATAATAAAATTCCGTTTGAACCTGAAAATATTGCGCATGGTCGCTTTGTATTTGAAAGGAAGCGCGCGCCATAACGGACCGAATCGTTCGAGAAGTATGCGCTTGCCGGGTTTGGGCGAACGCGGTTGGAGAATGGACGCGGGAGTTTCCTTAAGCGACGCGCGGCACGCCAGAAGCGTTACGATAAGCGTGGCGGCGAGAGAGATCACGACGCACAGCGCGATGACGAGCCAGTCCGCAGTGAACTTCAGCACGGGAAGCGTATACATCGACCCGTAAGCGTTGAATATCACTATGGGGAGAATGGTAAGCCCGAGCGGCACCGCGGCTATCAGTCCGAGCGCGCAGGCGGCGAGCGCGTAAAATATATATTTTCCCGTTATCCGCATTCCCGAATAGCCGAGCGATCTCAGCGTTCCTATCTGCGCTCTGTCCTCGTCTACCATTCTGACGATGGTGGAGAACGCGACGAGCGCGGCGACGATAATGAAGAACACGGGGAAAATACCCGCGATGTTTGCGACCTTATCCGCATTGATCGACATACTGTAATACGACAGGTTGGTGTCCCGTCCGAGCACGTACCAGTCGTCGTTGATTTTCTTTATTTCGTCCGTCACGTTTTTGGCGTAATCGTCGTAAGCGGCGGTGAACGCCGTATACTCCGACGTATCTTCGGCTTTTACCCACATTTCGGTTTTCGGATAGCTTACGGGATCGGGAAGCGGAACGGTCATTTCTCCGTATTTCGCCGTATCCGTGCCCTCGGCGTCGAACGATCCGGCGGGAGTGAAAAGTATAGCGTCGACTTTACCGTCGCCTTTGGAGCAGGTTTCGTCGTTGGTCGAAAAGTACAGCGGCGTAGTTACCGAAC
>CANDJX010000038.1 GCA_947385185.1 uncultured Clostridia bacterium | reverse complement strand
GTGGTAGCTGTTCGTAATATACGATTTGTCCGTAACGCCGGGAATGATCCCGAAACGCTTCTGAAGGCACTTTGCGAACTTGTACGTCGTGGACTCGAGCGGCGTGCCGTAAAGCGAATAGTGAATATTCTCGTCCGCCTTCCACTTCGCGCACGCGTCGTTGAGCTTCTGCATGACTTTCAAGCCCAGTTCCTCGCCCTCTTTCTCGGTCAGTTTTTTACCGATAAGTTCGTACACGCATTCCCAGAGTCCGGCGTAACCGAGCGATATGGTCGAATAGCCGCCGTGAAGCAGTTTGTCTATCTTCTCGCCCTTCTTGAGCCGCGCAAGCGCGCCGTACTGCCACAGTATCGGAGCGGCGTCCGAAAGCGTGCCTTCAAGCCGCTTGTGACGCGCCTGAAGCGCTCTGTGGCAAAGTTCGAGTCTGTCGTCGAGTATGCGCCAGAAGTCGTCAAGCTTGTCGCGACCCGCCGTGCAGGCGACGTCCACGAGGTTTATGGTAACGACGCCCTGATTGAACCGACCGTAATACTTCGGCTTGCCCTCCTCGTCGACGTACGGAGTGAGGAACGATCTGCAGCCCATGCACGTATAACACTGACCGTTACCGTTCGGGTCGATCTTGAGCTTGAGCATCATTTTCTCGGAAATATAATCGGGCACAAGGCGCTTTGCCGTGCACTTCGCCGCGAGTTTGGTAAGATAATAATACGGCGAATCGTCGTGAATGTTGTCCTCTTCGAGAACGTATATCAGTTTGGGGAACGCCGGCGTAACGTATGCGCCCACTTCGTTTTTGACCCCCTCGTAACGTTGAATGAGCATTTCCTCGATAACGAGCGCAAGATCTTTCTTCTCCCTCTCGCTTCTCGCTTCGCCGAGATACATGAATATGGTAACGAACGGCGCCTGTCCGTTCGTCGTGAGCAGCGTGACGAGCTGATACTGAATGGTCTGTATGCCCTTTTTGATCTCTTCGCGCAGACGCTTTTCCACGATAGCCGCGCGCACCTCGGCGCTCGGAGAAACTTCCATCATGGCGGCTTCCTTCTCTACGTCGCGCGTGATCTTTTCGCGCGAGATCTGAACGAACGGCATAAGATGCGTCAGGCTGATCGACTGACCGCCGTACTGGTTCGACGCGACCTGCGCTATTATCTGAGTGGCGATATTGCACGCAGTCGAAAAAGAATGCGGTTTTTCGATCATCGTACCCGAAATGACCGTGCCGTTCTGAAGCATATCCTCGAGATTCACGAGATCGCAGTTATGCATATGCTGAGCGAAATAGTCCGCGTCGTGGAAATGAATAAGTCCCTCGTCGTGAGCCTGCACTATGTCGGGCGGCAGGAAAAGACGTTTGGTAAGATCCTTACTGACCTCGCCCGCCATATAGTCGCGCTGTACGGAGTTGACGGCGGGATTCTTGTTCGAGTTCTCCTGCTTGATCTCCTCGTTATTGCTCTCTATAAGAGTCAGGATCGACTTATCCGTAGTGTTGGCGCGGCGGGCAAGGTTGCGCTGATGACGATAACGGATATACCGCTTTGCGACCTCGTAAGCGCCCAGACGCATGATATTCGTTTCCACGAAATCCTGCACTTCCTCGACGTTGACCGCGCGATTCATTTTCGCGCAATCCTTTTCTACGGTAAGCGCAAGCGTATCGATCCATTCGTCCGAAAGCTCGGCAACGCCGGCTTTATTCGCCTTTCTGATCGCGTTTGCGATTTTGTTCCTGTCGAATTCGACTTCCGAACCGTCTCTCTTAATGATCTTCATAATCCTCGACCCTTCTTTTTGTATTATCTTTATCCTCTGTAAACACAATATATTGTAATTGTTATGCTTATATAACCACAATATATTGTGTGCGAGCTCTTATATAATAATACATCGGCAAGAAAAAATCAATACCTTTTCATAAAATTTTTATAAATATTTTTCACGAAATCGTCACCAAAACGCTTGACAAATGAAAATACGCAAAAAAAGACCCCCGTCCGCAAGGAACTGGGGTCTCTGTCTGCCGCCGGCGCGGTATGTTGCCGGCGATACTTGAGGGGCTTGAATTATCCGGAAGTCTTATCTTCCGAGTCGTCGGCTTTTTCCGAAACTTCGGAGTCCGGCGCGATTTCCGCGTCTCCGGAATTCCCGGTACATACCGCGACATCTTTTGTCGCAAGCCGTTCTTTATCTTTTTTGAGCGCGCCGCGGATCGCAAAGAATCCCCAGACGCCCAAGCCTACGACAAGAAGAACGTCGAATACGATAAGGAAGATCTGCCATATGGGCATATTGTATCCTATTACTTTGCCGTTCATGGCGTTGGAGTTCACTATGGTATACACCGTATTTTTGAAGCACCGGCGAATAACCACTACGTCTGCGACAGACGACTCGTCGCACCAGGTTTCGGGTCCAGTGGCAAGGTTGAGATCGCCGCCGGCATAAGCCATCTGACGCGAGTTCATATAAGCGGGAATGGTGTTGAAATCGCAGAGTACCGTTCCCTTAAATCCCCATTCATCGCGAAGAATTTCGGTAAGAAGTCTGTAATCGCCGCCCGCCCAACGGGTTCCGATACGATTAAACGATGACATAAGACCTCTCGTACCGCCGTCCTTGACTGCAATCTCGAACGGTCGGAGATATATTTCGCGCATAGACTGTTCGGTCAGCCAGGAACAGTCGCCGCTGATACTGCGGTGCGTTTCCTGCTCGTTCACGGCGAAGTGTTTAATCATGGTAAATACGCCGCGGGCGTTACAGCCGCCGACCTGCTGCGCCGCCATAGCGCCGGAAAGAACGCCGTCTTCGGAGTAATATTCGAAGTTCCTGCCGCCGAAAGGACTGCGATGAATGTTGACGCCCGGCGCGTACCAAGAGGTGTACGGCGCGCCGTCTCCCTTCTGATTGCCTATAATTCCTTCGTCGCCGACCATTTCACCGAACATTCTCGCAACCTGCTTGTTCCAGCTCGTAGCGATCAAAGTCTCGGAGCAGTAAGAGCAAGTATCGTAAAATCTCGTTTTATCCATAAAGCAAGCCCAACCGACGGGACCGTCCGCGCAATTGATAAGAGGAAGTTCGATTTTTTCCACCGGTGCAATCCTGTACGACGCATAGTCGTATACATTGATCATATCCGCTACCGATACCTGATCGATCAAGCTGTCCCAACGTTCGTCGTCATAGTCCACGAGAGGCGTACCGTCGCCCGCGCCTACGAAATTACCGTCCTCGTCATAGAGTAAATCACGGAGAGTGAGTCCGTTATCCTCCTCGGAAACCGGCATTTCGAAGTCGCTGAAATCGGTGGGATTATTATGTCTCTTGTCTTTGAGCCAACCGAGAAGTTCCGCGTTTCCTTTACGCTCATCGGCGGTAGGAGCAGCCGGGAAAGTCCCTTCCCAATCGTTTCTGGAAAGTACGGTTTCGAGAGACGTGTCCGAATTAAACGCGGGATTTTCACAATCGGTATATCTGTTCTTTACATCGTTTTCACCCGTTACGGTATCTTTATCGTACAGAATATCGCTTGCCACGGTGAACGGGACTTTGAATTCGACGTCGTGGGCTGTCTTTGAAAGATAAAGAGCATAATTACCGTCTTCCAGTTCGTACCCTTTATTGCCGTTGCCGTTCTTATCCTTATAGTCATAAGACGCAAGATAATACGGGTCGAAAGTGAGCGTAAGGGTATCGCTTTCGCCGGGCTGAAGAAGATCGGTCTTTGCGAAATCGAGGAGCGAAACTTCGGGTTTCTCTATACCTCCCGGCGTATAAGGCGCGTGACCGTAAAGCTGAACTATATCTTTGCCCGCCACATCGCCGGTATTGGTAACTTTAACCTGAACGGAATATTTTTCCGTCTTGGAAACAGCTCTGTTTTCGATCAGGGACTTGTCCGTCAATTCCCATTCGAATTCAGTGTAAGAAAGACCGTAACCGAAAGGATATACTACGTTTTTATCGTACCACTCTTCGCCGTCGGTAACGCCTCTGGTCTCGTAATATTTGTAACCCACGTAAACGCCTTCCTCGTAATCCACAAAGTAATAAGGCATTTCGGGCTGATCGTCATCGGCTACGTCAAACACATATTCGTCGCCGCCGGGAACATAACCGGACTGAAGGTAACGACCCGTTCTCGTAAGTCTGTTGTCTCCGAAATTGAACCACGTCGGATCTTTTTTGAAGTCCGTGTAGTAAGTATCCGCGAGCTTACCCGAAGGATTGACTGTTCCGTTCAAAATATTGCCTACTGCGAGCGTGCCCGTTTCACCCGGGAAGCCCATCCACATAGCCGCGTCGATCTTGGACGGATCTATGGAATAACCCTTTTCCGTAACATAGTCGCAACCTTCTTTCAGGAATCCGAGTTCCATTGCCTGACCGCTGTTCACAAGCACAATGACCTTTTCGAAACCCGCCTCGCAAACAGCCGCGAGAAGATCCTCTTCGTTGCGGTCAAGCTGAAGGAAGTGATCGTCCTCGTTGCGATAACCCGTCGCTCCCGTCATTTTACGGGGGATATCGAAGCCCTCGCCGCCTATTCTGGTGAACACGACGATCGCCGCGTCGTTATACTCGGAATAACTGTTCTTTACGGCGGCGGTATACTTATCCTGCGGAGTTTCCGCAGTGGAGAGAATTACCGTGTCGCCGCTGTCGAGATCCGAGCTGTTTCCCTTTCTCGACTCGCCCGACTGCGAGGCGTCGTTATAGAAACTTTTAAGCGTGGGGTTTGTTACGTATCCCGCCGCTTCCAGACCTTGATAAAGATCGATAACGTTGGAAGTATTCGCGCCGCCGCTTCCCGATCCGCCGTATGCTATATTGACGCTGTTCTTGCCGAATATACTGATTTTAACGTCACCCGTCACACTGTCGTCGCTGACCGAGGTTTTAAGAGGAAGCGTATTGTTCTTGTTTTTAAGCAATACCATACCTTCTTCGCAAATCTTTTCGTTTACGTCACGCGCGGCGGCATACACCTCGGCTTTCGTCGTATATTTCGACGGATAAGTGGGTTCGATTCCTTCGGCGTAAATCGCACGAAGTCCGCCGCCCGGCATGACCGTATTGAACAATTCGTAAAAGTCTTTGACTCCGGTTGCAAGAATAGTAACCACAAGGAATAAAACTATTACGGGGATCGTGACAAGCATCCACACGCGGGAGAATTTACATTTCCAGATTTTCTTTAACATAACCGCTCCTTAATAGTTCTTCCTGGGAAGACCGAGGGTTGCGTCCCACGTAAGGATAGCTTCGGTTTCGATCTTGAGGCAGTCGATAAGCGGGGCTTTGCAAAGCATGGTAGTGCCTTCGAGAGCCTCGTTATTGTCCGGCTGAAGCACAATGGAGTTGCCGCCTTCGACGATCGTTGCGCCTTCGATAATCACGTAGTCCTCGAAAGGAAGCGCGAGGATCTTATCGATATCTTCCGAACTGCCTTTGGGCACATCGGTGAAAGAAATGGGCGAATAACTTACGGATCTACCGTTGAGCGTTACTATGTACGAAGTGCTGTCGATGGTGAAGTCTCTGATCTCGGCGGAGAGACGAAGGACGATTTTAGCGTCGCTGATCGTTCTGTCGCTGACAAAATTGAAGTCGACCATACAAAGAAGATCGTACTGATATCCTACAAAACGGTTCCCGCTTGCCGCGTGATTCTCGGAATATTGGATCATTCCGACGCCGCTCGCGGTACCCGAAAGACCGGGACCGGATTTGCCGTTAAAGTTAATGTCTTCGGCTTCGAATACGTAAGTATCTTTGCCCGTCTTTGTGAGATTCCATTTCGCGTATACGGTCGTATTCGCCGCGATTTGCGTAGTGAAGTCGAACGCCGTCGTGCAATCGTCAGTGGTATACCAGCCCGCAAATTCATATCCCGTCCTCGTGGGATCCTGGGGTTTTACCGCTACGTTACCGGCCTCTATAGTCTGTGTGGTCGGCTTGACCGAACGTTTGTAGTTCAGGTCGAACGAAACGGTGTAATACGTTTTGGACACGTCCTTCCAATTCGCATAAACGGTGGTATCCGACGTAACGGCGGTGTTGAAATCGAACTCGGCGGTAAACTTATCGTCGGCATACCAACCCTCGAAAACATGATTGTCGCGGGTGGGATCCGTGGGTTTGGTCACTTTGGCGCCGCTGCGGACGGTTTTGGTCTCATTGTCTTTCCCGGCATAACCGTAATCGAAAGTTACGTTAAACATTTTATATGAAACGGTCACTTTGAAACTTGCGCTCTTTTTCATATATCTTACGGTAACCGTCTTTTCTTCCGTATCTTTGCTTTCGTCGGAAATGGCGGTATTTACATTGGTGTACGTAACGCCCTCGTCTGATAATTTTTTGATCTCCGTCGTGTCGTCATCGTAAGTGACGAGGATCGTTCCGCCTTCCACGGAGAAGTCCTCGCCGACGAAATAAGAAACCTTGGTCGGCTCGGACGCTATACCGATAGACTTTACGGTCTTTTCCGTCTCGGGAGGAGGTGGATCTTCCGAGCAACCCGTAAGGCAAATCGCCGTGAAACAAAATATAGTTGCCAGAACTGCGGCGATCAACATTTTTGCATTTTTTATCATTTTCTTCATGAAAAAAATACTCCTTAATCTAAATTATTTGCATCGGTTCGCTGAAAAAACGCGGACTTTGCTTTTGTCTTGATAAGATACGGAAGAGGCTGCCAAAACGCATTTTGACAGCCTCATATCCGAATCCACTACTGTCTGTATGCAGTAATAATGAGATAGTTTAAGCTACGACGAGCTTGACGTTTACAACGAGCTCGAGAGCCGTAGAGCCTGCGCTGGTCCAGATGTCCTGCATCATGCTGAGGTGAGGAACGCGGAGTTTAATGACTACGTCATAAGTGCCCGCCGTTGCCGTACCGGTCAGTTTAACGCCGGTGTTTACATCGTATTCGCCCCAAGCGAAGCCCTTCTCTTTGGTCTGAACGTATTCTGCGGTAATTCCGTCGGGAAGACCGGTTACTTCAAACTTGTAAAGGCTGCTCTTATCCATATCCACGTCGTCCCAAGAGATGTTGATATGGTTCTCGCAGGTCTTATCTTCGTATACGGCGCAAAGTCTGCCATTCGTATTAGACCAGTAAGAGTTCATGATCCTTCTGTTGGTGTTATTCGTAATAGGCATATAGCTGCCGTACTTGAGGGTTTCCGCGGTTATTACTGCGCCGCTTGCATAGTTGAGCGATTTACCTTCGGCGATGTTCTCTCCGTTATAAGTAATGTCGCTTTCGGTCTTAAACTTGAACACGACGCTCAGATCTTTGATGTATGCATCTGCGTTGAAAGTACCTTCTACGTCGGCATTGGTGTCGGATGTAGGCACACCCGAGAGAATGCCGGTCGTTTCGTTATACGTCATGCCTGCGGGCCATACTACAGCCTCGTTCACGTCCGTAGTTTCGGGATTATCTTTTGCGAAAGTAAATACCGCGTCGCTGGTTTTGCCGGGGATCGAAAGTTTAATGGAGTTATATACGCCCTTGATAAGAGTATACTCGACTTCTTCCGCCTTTTCATACGAGAAACCGTTATTGATAGCCGCGGAATTGGCAAGAGCCTGAAGGAGACGCTGCGCGGACTTTCTTACCGCGAAGTAGTGCGTAGGAGAAAGCATCGTGCCGCTCGTTCCGTCGTATCCGGTGTATTCGGATTCGTTTGCCGCTACTTTTACGCAATTGTCTGCGGCAGACCAAACGCCGCGTTCGATAGCGTTGACGGCAAAACTGCTGTCCGTTCCGAGAAGCTCGGAGTCGCCCGCGCGGACCATGAGGTTGGTAGGAACGAATTCCTTTGCCCATGCGTCGGTAATGGACGATCCCTGGAAGCCCCACTCTCCGTGAAGAAGAAGTTCCTGAGAAGCGTAGTTGTTAGCCTGAGTCCACTTGCCGATACGGTTGAAGGAGGACATCATGCCGATCGATCCGCCGTACTTGACTATGTACTCGAAAGGTCTTGCGGAAATCTCGCGAAGAGTCTGCTCGGTCGCCCAAGTGAATACTCCGCCGTAGTCGCCGCGATAGCTTTCCTGATCGTTGGCATAGAAGTGCTTGTAGTGAGCAAGAAGTCCTTTGCCGGTCGCTTCCTTTGCGAAGATGGAACCGATACGTGCGGAAAGCATGGGATCGGCGCTGAAGTACTCGAAGTTACGTCCGGAGAACGGGCTTCTGTGAATGTTAGCGCCGGAACCGCGCCACCCCTTAGCTCCGTTGAGGAGATGAAGGTTGGCGATGATCTTACCGTAACTTGCCGCAAGCTCCTGGTTGAAGGTAGCCGCAACGATGGGGTTGGACGGGAAGAAGATTCCGCCCGAGTTTACGGGACCGTCGGGGTCGCTGTAGCCGTACTGAGGCGTGCCGCTTTTAAGGGAGAGCGCGCCGAGTCTCGGGATTATCTGGTTCGACTTTCCGGGAAGTTCTACGAGTTCTTTCCAGGTAAACTGATTCATGAACTGTTCCCACTTCTGGGAGTCGGCGTCGGTTGCAAGCGTTACGGTGTTATCCGCGTTGATAACCGGATCGGTATACTTAACGCCCGACATTTCCGCAAGCGAGATAGTAAGAGCTTCCGTTTCCGAACCTTCCGCCGCCTGCGTCCAGCCCGTGGGAACTGCCTTTACGTACCAAGGGTCGGTTTCTTTATCCTGATAACTGTAATAGCTGTACTGGCTTTCGTATTCGGCAAGCGTTTCGTTGCTGATAGTACGATTCTCTACGCTCGACGGCTTGGGCTGAACCATACCCGTCGCTCTGCTGATCATTCCGCCGAGAAGCGAGTCGTTTACGGAAGTATAGTCGTCGGTATATACGGGCTTGATCGCGTTGCCGGAAACAAGGTCGGTTTCGCAATTGATCGTATCATTGATGGTTCTCGTCACGCTGTCGACGACCTCGTGCGAGTTCTTGTTAATGGAAATCGTGTACGAACCCGCATCGAGTTCATAACCCTTATGTCCGTTCTTATTTGCGTCGTTCCAGTCGAACGAAGCCATTTCCTGCGCGGCAAACGTCATCGTAAGGATCTGGCTCTCTCCGGGATTAAGGAGCTTGGTCTTACCGAACTGAATAAGGTTGGTTGCGGATTTTTCTATCCCGCCCTTGGTGTAAGGCGCGGAATAATAAACCTGAACTACGTCTTTGCCGGGGACGCTGCCTACGTTCTTTACCCAGACACGCATCGTGACGGTCTGATTTGCCGCGCCGATGGTAGCGGTTTTTGCTACGTTATCGATCTTCCATTCGAAGTCGGTGTAAGAAAGACCGTATCCGAAAGGATAGAGCACGTTGGAGTAAGCCGCGTCCTTGTCCGCTTCTGCGGCGTCCGCATAAGCAGTCTCATAGAAACGATAGTCGGAATAGATACCTTCTCTGTACTCTACGGTATAGAATCTGGTCGCCTTGCCGTTGTTGAAGTAATTGGCGCTCAGTCTGTTGCCGGAGCCGTCCTTATTCTGCTCCATTCTGCCGAAGTTGGTATAGGTGGGTCCCTTGGTAAAGTCTTTCTCCCAAAGGTCTACGGTATGACCGGAAGGATTGATCTCGCCGTTGAGGATATAAGGAACGCTCCTGATCGCCTGATGTCCTACGCCGCCGATCCATACGATACCGTCGACGCCATAGTTATCGTCAGTCTTTTTCTCATCGAGCTCGGGGATCTGCATGATGTTAGACGAGTTGATGAGAACTATGACTTTATTGAAATTCTGCTTGGCGTGCTTGATGAGCTTCCGCTCGTTCACGTCGAGCTGGAGATAATGCTCGTCTGCGGACGCATGACCCTTGACGTCGTGCATGGCCGCATCGTAACCTTCGCCTACGATACGGGAAAGGGTGACGATAGCGACGTCGTTATAACCCGCATAGCTGCTTACTACAGAGTTTGGATACTCGGCGGGGTCGATTTCATAAATGCCGGTCATGCCGTACGACCTGCCTGCGACCTCGTTTGTATAGTACTTTACGGTGTTGGGGTTGACGACGAATCCCGCTTCTTCGAACGCCTCGTCCGGACCGATCTCGGGCGCCGTGCCTCTGCCGCCCGAACCGGTACCGCACGCTACGAGGAGCGAGTTGAGCGCCCCGGAACGGCTGTTGATGGAATAACCGTTACGAATACCGAGAAGCGTTACTCTGCTTTCGGTGGATCGCAACGGAAGAGCATTGTTCTCGTTTTTGAGAAGCGTCGCGCCTTCCGCCATAAGCTCGAGAGCCTTTGCCTGACCTGCTTCTTTAGCCTCGTCGAGACTTGCATAGTCCGCATAGAATTTTCCGTTCTTGTCAAAGTTGCCCGGGGTGCCGGTAGCTGTGACGGTAGTCTCCGTGATGGCGTCGGACGCTTCATACTTGTCCCCCGATGTGCCTGCCGTACCGCCTGCAGGACCCTCGGGGCCCTGAGGACCTGTCGGGCCTGCAGGACCTGCGGGGCCCTGTATGCCCTGTTCGCCTTGCGGTCCGGCAGGTCCCGGCTCGCCGCAGGCTGTGAGTCCGAATATCATTACAAAGCAAAGTAAAAGACTTACTATTGCAATAATCAGACTCCTAATCATTCGTTTGGAACGATCTTTCATTTTTTACCCTCCTAATATAAAATTATCGCTACCATCAAAGGTAACGATAACATTATAAAACGTGAGTTTTTTATTTCAACAGTTTTGCCAAAACAGGTAAGAAAATCGGTAAAACTTACTTCATACGGCTTCCTTCACCGCATTCGCGCCGTCGGCGATCGGGAAAAATGCATTAAGCTCGAACAAATCGTCTTTGGTAATGACGTTCAGCCTGCCGCCGTATTTTTCGACTATCATACGCATACTGCGCGTCCCGAATCCGTGATTCTCCCGGCGGCTTACGGGCAGTCCTTCCTCGAAAGTCAGAGTTTCCTCGAAGAAATTGGTAAAACTTATGTTCACGAATCCGTCCTTGCTTTTTTCGGCGATGGAAATAACGCGCTTTTCTTTCTCGAGTTTTTCCACCGCATGAACCGCATTCTCTATCGCGTTTCCGAAAAACGCATACAGTTCGTGATCCGGAATAAAACTCAGTTTGTTGCCGTCTATAAGACAAGTCAGTCTTATATCGTGGTTAAGACAATACAGTCCCTGCGTCGCAAGTACAACGTCGATTGCCTCGTTCCCCGTCCTGATCTGCGTGTTGTATATATTGATCGTATCGCTGAGTTCTCTGATTGCTTCCGCATCCATTTTGGTCTGCATGGCGCGGATCTGATGCCTGATGTCGTGGCACTTGAGATTGATCATTTCGACGTTCGCTTTTTCCTGCACGTACTTTTCCCGTTCCTCGGCGAGAAGTTTCTGCAGCTGTTTGAAGTCGTCGGATATATGCTTTTTGGAAAGCATATTGATTTCGAGCAGTATCACCATAAGCGCGCATATCGACGACATCAAATGCTCGAACGTTATCGCTTCCCTACCTATGCGCATACTGAAAAAACCTAATTCTATATAAACAATTGACAGTATGAGCGCCGTCGCGACTACGATTTGAACGGAGTTTTCTATTCTTATGTCGGCATATGCGCTTTTCCGGCGACGTATAGACAGTCCCCATATCGCAAAACACGTTATGGCGAAAATGGATATCATCGTCAGAAAAGAAAATATGTGATATACCGTTTCGAACGGGCGCAGAACAACCGTGGTCATGCGCTGAGCGATATGCTGAACGGCATAACCTATCGTTGCGCAAAACGACGTTGCGAACACGTTGCAGTCGAAACAGAAAAATACGGCTACGCAGACCGCAAAATACATAATAACGAATTTGGACCCGCCGATCAGAATAAACAACCTATGTCCTAACGCGTCTTCGAGTCTTTCCAGTCCGTACAACATCGCGATCAGTACGACGGCGGAGACCGTCATCCTTAACGCAAAATATCTGCGCTTTGGCATACGGATCGCAATGAACGCCGTCGCGAACATAAACAGCAAAATAAAACTGAATTCTCTCCACACCGAATATAAAGAATCAAACATTTTTTTTACCCCCCCCCGGGAAGCGTAAAGTTCGCAAGAGTTTCGGACAGCCTCGTCACAAATTCTTTTTTCATGCTGCGGCTGATTTTGATCCAGTCGCCGCCGACGAGCACGCTGTCTCCCTTAAGTTCTTTACACCACTTCAGGTTGATCAGATAAGACGAACTGCAACGGCAGAATTCGCCCTTAAGCTCCGCTTCCACGTTTTTCAACCCCTGCCCGCGTACCGTATAATCGCCCGAAGTCGTATGATAGGTCAGATTCTTGACCATAACTTCTATATATTTCACGTCGGAAGAAGCGACAACGACGTCGCCTTCGCCGGGGATATGTATCACTACGGGAGCGATACGTTTCGTATTGTGAATCATAAGCCTGTCCAGGCGAAGCTTCAAGTCGTAATAAGTCACGGGCTTGAGGAAATAATCGAGCGCGTTCACCTTATAACCGTCTATCGCATACTGAATCATATCCGTCGTGAAAATTATCGCGACTTCCTTGTCGAGTTTACGCAGCTGCACGCACGCGTCCATACCGTTCATATACGGCAAACAAATATCCATAAAGATCACGTCGTATACCGGCTTATAGCTCTGCAAAAACGTTTCGGCACGGTCGAAGACTTCCTTTCTTATTTCGGTATTTTTCTCGGCGGCATAGATCGGAAGAGCGTCGTGTAGGGAAAGAGTGTGCTTGTCAGTG
>CANDJX010000037.1 GCA_947385185.1 uncultured Clostridia bacterium | reverse complement strand
GAGATTCCTGTAAGTGACTGGAGTTCAGACGTGTGCTCTTCCGATCTAACAACGCATGAACGATTTGCAATACGTAAAAATCGATGCGGCGGAAGGCACAACGCCTTGTAAAGAATTTCCGAACGTAAACCAATGCGAAGGCGGAAACACCTATCTTTACGAATATGATCCGGCAATTTTCAACGGTACGGAGTCGTCGTGCGCGGATACTGCGGGAATAGTATTCATCGGGCGTGACGCAGGTGAAGGAGGGGATCTGAAATTCGACGCTTATGCCGACGGAACGCCTCATCAGTTGACGCTTTCCGAAAGCGAAAAAGAGATAATCGAATTTGCAAAAGCGAACTGCGATAAAGGCGTAGTAGCTGTAATAAACAGCGGTAACGCGATGGAACTCGATGAGCTCGTCAGCGGCGATTATGCCGTCGACGCTATTGTCTGGATAGGTTTTCCGGGAAGCGTGGGAAGCAGATCGCTTTCGGATATACTTTGCGGTAAAGTAAATCCTTCGGGCAGAACAGTCGATACATGGGTGTTCGACTTACTTTCCGATCCCACTACGGCAAATCTCGGACAGTTTGTATACACGGATTCCGAAGTTGCTGAAACGAGCGCGGTCGGCGGTTCTTTCATAGAATACGAGGAAGGCATATACGTGGGTTATAAATATTATGAAACCGCGAATGAAATGGACTCCTCGTTCGATTACGATAAATCCGTCGTATTTCCGTTCGGTTACGGATTATCTTATACGACTTTCGAGCAGAAAATTACTGGATATTCCGACGTCGGAAACGAAATTAACGTAACTGTATCGGTAACGAATACCGGCGATCGCGACGGAAAGGAAGTTGTACAGCTTTATTACACGGCGCCGTATACCGATTTCGATAAAACCAATAAAATAGAAAAATCCGTAAAGAATCTCATAGCGTTCGACAAAGTGGAAGTTGCCAAAGGCGCGACCGAAGAAGTGACGCTTACATTCCTTAAAGAGGATATGGCTTCTTATTGTTATACCCGCGACAACGGAGACGGAACAAAAGGGTGTTACGTGCTTGAAAACGGTGAGTATACGATAACTCTCGGCAAGAACAGTCACGATATATGGGACAGCCGCAATACGACGGTGGTAGATACGGTATGGTATGATAAAGATAATCCCCGTCAGTCCGAGCGAAACGGACAGTCGCTTTTGGACGAGAACGGCGATCCTACCGGTATTCCTTCGAAGAGCGGCGCGAAATTCATTGCGGCTACGAATCTTTTTCAGGATAGCAGCGACTATATGAATACGTCCAAAGTAACATTGCTGACCAGAGCGGATTGGAAAAACACTTATCCGACCGCGCCTTCCGGAGAATCTTTTACTGTAGATAAAAAGGTGAGCGACATCGTCGACAGATTCAGCAAAAATACTTTTGATTACGAAACGGATCCGCTTCTCGGTAATGTTAAAGGCAGTGCGGTTTATCATGAAGACGCGCCTGTTTCCAAAGCGGATAACGGTCTTGTACTTGCCGATATGCGCGGGCTTGATTATTACGACGAAAGCTGGGATCTGCTTCTCGATCAGATCGATTATTCGGCGACCGACGAAATCGTCAAACTGCTTTACGGCGGAGCGTATACTTTGGGCGGTTTGTCGTCCATAGGAATGCCTTCGTCGAATAGTGGAGAAGGACCTTCGGGAATAGGCATATTTGCGAAAATGTTTGCGCAGATATTCGGAGGAGCCACGGCTTTGCCGGAAACGTGCGCTTATGCCGCAAACGTAGTCATAGCGTCCACATGGAACGTCGAACTTTCCTACGACGTCGGTGAATCGGTTGCGCAGGAAGCGTTCCACTTTATTCTCGGCGAGGGCAACTGGCTTTGCGGATGGACGGGTCCCGCGATGAATCTCCATCGCAGTGCATTTAACGGCAGAAATGCGGAATATTACAGCGAAGATCCGGTGCTCGCCGGAAATATAGGCGCAAGCGAAGTCAGCGGCGCGGGCGACAACGGTCTTTACATGATATTCAAGCATTTTGCACTCAATAATGTCGAGACGGCAAAAACTATGGGTGACGGTATATGCACGTGGGCAGACGAACAGACGATGCGCGAGCAGTATTTCAAAATATTCGAAAAAGTATTCAAGGATTCGCGTCGACGCGTTAAATATATCGCCGACGAAGACGGAACGGTAAAAACAAGAATCGTTCGGGGCGCAACTTCGGTAATGACTGCGTTTAACAGAATAGGCGCCGTACCTGCGGGATCGGATTACAATTTCATAACGAAACTGCTTAAAGAAGAATGGGGTTTTCAGGGCTTTGTACAGACGGATATGCCTTGTCAGTCTAACAAAGATCAGATGCTTCGCGCTGGCGGAGCAGTCGAAATGAATACGTCGGCAATCGCTCCCGAAGACCTTACGAGCCCGACTGCACGGCATCAGATTCGTCGCGCCGTTCACGACATAGCGTTTGCCGTAGCAAATTCGAGCGCCATGCAGGGCGCGGCTCCCGGGGCTATTATTTACTACGACATGTCTCCTTGGGCGATAACGCTGATGATAATCGACACAATCGTCGGAGTTGCGGTTCTTGCCGGAATCGCATGGATCGTCGTGCGTATTATCGACGAAAAGAAACATCCCGAAAAATATAAGCGGAAAGAAAAAGTATGATTTTTGCCCTGCGCTTAAATATCCCGAAGAAAAGCTTCTTCGGGATATTTTTTATTCAAACGAATTGAAATCCTTGCAAAGCAGACGAATATGTAGTATAATCATACAAGACGTATTATGCTCTGAAAGTACGCGGAGGAAATAAATGCTCGAACAAGCCGCAAACGCCATTACCGAAAGAATAAAAGCGCTCGGTCGCGAGGTCAAAATCGTCGCCGCGACAAAGACGCGCACGGCGGAAGAGATCAACGAACTTAAAGATTACGGCATTACCGCTATGGGAGAAAACCGCGTGCAGGAACTGCTCGGTAAATACGACGCGCTCGATATGCCCGAAATTCACTTTATCGGCGCGCTTCAGACGAATAAAGTAAAATATATCGTCGATAAAGTATGTATGATCCAGTCCGTGGACAGACCCGAACTTGCGACCGAGATAGAAAAAAGGTGCGCGGCGATCGGAAAAATAATGGACGTGCTTATCGAAGTGAATTACGGCGGGGAGGCGAGCAAAAGCGGTTGCGCCGTCGGAGACGTGTTCCGTCTTGCGGAAACGGTCGCGGGATTGCCGCATCTTCGGCTTTGCGGGCTTATGAGCGTGCTTCCGATAGGCGCGCCGCCGGAAATGTACGACGGAATGAAAAAATTGTACGACGCTCTCGCCGAAAAGTACGATACGGTGAAATATCTGTCGATGGGAATGAGCAACGATTACGAAACGGCAATAGCGCACGGCGCGAATATGATTCGTCCCGGAACGGCGTTGTTCGGCGAAAGAGCAAAACCGAAGGAGAAGTAAAAAAATGGAAAAACACAATCTCGAAGATTATCCGTTTTTCGAAGACGTGCACGCCGCGCCCGACGAGGGCAGACTGCCTCCGACGCTCGCGGAAAAGATAGTCCCGAAGGATTATCAGAACGTGCTCGTATACGAGCCGGCGAATACCAACGACGTGCAGACTCTTATAGACTTTCTCAAAAGGAAAGAACCCGCAATAATCAATCTCGACCGCACGAAGCCGGAGGTCGCGCAGCGCGTGCTCGACTTTACTTCGGGTGCGATGTACGCGCTTAACGGAAGCATACTTCGCATTGCGGGCAATATTTTTCTGCTCTCGCCCGAGGGCGTAGGAGTGACCATTCCTCATGACATTTCAGGCAAATAAACCGGATCTGAAAAGGTATGCCGTACAGTCGGCGGTAGCTTTCGCCGTTCTCACGTTTGTTATAATTTTGGATCTTGTTACAAAATTCGTCGTAGTGAACGCGTCGATCGAAGCGGGTATGCCCGAAAACGGGTCTTACTGGCATCTTGCGACGGTTATCGAAGGATTTTTCCTTATCACTTATGTTCAGAACACGGGCGCGGCATGGTCGCTCGGCGGCGGGAACGACGTGTTTATGGTCGTCGTCATTATCGTTACTTTTATCGCCATCGCCGCGTTTTTATTTCTGCTCTTTTTTCCCGACAAACGTAAAAATATGTTCTTCCTCGTTTCGCTTGCGCTCATTACGGGCGGCGCAGCGGGGAATCTGATCGACCGCGTTTCGCTCGGTTACGTCCGCGATTTTTTGGATTTTTATCCGTTCGGATACAATTTTCCCGTGTTCAACGTGGCGGATATGGGACTTGTCGTCGGCGTGATAATGATGATCGTCTGCATACTCGTATACTTCTTCCGTTCGGAAAAACGCGATGAAAAGAACGGGGGCGCGGCGGACGATGGCGGTGACGGCGTTTGAAAATCTTTGCGGACATCGACGGTAAAGTCCGTCTGGACGTGTACCTTGCCGACGAAACCGATTATACGCGCTCGTATATCAAGCAACTGACCGACGGCGGATTTATTCTTCTAAACGGCAAAGCGGCTGCGAAAAGCGGCGCGCTCGTAAGCCGCGGCGATGTAATAGACGTCGATCCGCCCGAAGTCGTCACAACCGTCGAGCCCAAAGATATTCCGATCGACGTCATGTACGAGGACGACGATATTGCGGTCATAAACAAGCCGCAGGGACTTACCGTTCACCCCGCGCCGGGAAATTACGACAATACGCTCGTAAACGCTTTGCTTTTTCGTCTGAAAAGTCTTTCGGGCATAAACGGAGCGATCAGACCGGGGATCGTTCACAGACTGGACAAGAATACGAGCGGCGTCATGGTCGTGGCGAAAAACGACAAAGCTCATCTTTCGCTGTCGCGGCAGATCGCCGACCGGGAAGTGACGAAGATATATCTCGGGCTTGTGGACGGACACATGAAATTGCCCGAGGGCAGGATCGACGCGCCGATAGGACGCAATCCGCGCGACCGCAAACTCATGGCGGTAGTAAAGGACGGGCGTCCGGCTATTACGGAATATAAAGTTTCGGAAAGGATAGGTTCGCGCGATCTCGTAGAGTTTCATATACTCACGGGCAGGACGCACCAGATCCGCGTTCACGCCAAATACGTCGGACACCCGATCACCGGCGACGAACAGTATGGCGCGGGTTCGGTTTGCGGCAGCCGCGGGCAATTGCTTCATGCGCACAGACTGACTTTCAGGCATCCGGCTACGGACGAAGAAATGACGTTCGTCGCGCCGCTTCCCGATTATTTCGAAAAAATTCTGAAAACGTTACGCGAAAAGGATAAATGACAATGTTACGAAAAAAAGACTTGTTGGGACTCAAAGACCTGACGAAGGAAGAACTCGAGCATATTCTCGCGCACGCCGGGGACATGAAAGAAGCGCTTATATCGCGCGAAACGCTCGATAATCTCAAAGGCAAGTGCGTCGCGACTCTGTTTTACGAGAACAGTACGCGCACGAAAAATTCATTCGAAACCGCGGCACGTATGCTCGGAGCGCGGACGGTATCCATATCGGTCGCGAATTCATCGGTCAAAAAGGGCGAAAGCCTCATAGATACGGGCAAAACTCTCGACGCGCTCATGACGGACGTCATAGTCATAAGGCATTCCATGGCGGGCGCGCCCGCGCTGCTCGCGCGTAACGTAAGATCGTCGGTAATAAACGCCGGCGACGGAATGAACGAACATCCCACACAAAGCCTGCTCGACCTGTTTACCATGCACGAAAAATTCGGCACTATCAAGGGGCTTAAGGTCGTCATGGTCGGGGATATAAAGCATTCGCGCGTGGCGAGAAGCAATCTGTGGGCGCTCGGCAAACTCGGCGCGGAAACTGTCGTAGTCGCTCCGTACACGCTCATTCCGAGCGGTATCGAAGAACTCGGCTGCGAGGTAATTACGGACATGGAGGAGGCTGTCGCGGGCGCGAACGTCGTTATGGGGCTCCGCATTCAGCTCGAGCGGCAGAAAGTCGGATTTTTCCCGTCTCTTTCGGAGTACGGCGCGGAGTTCGGCATAACCAAAGAACGATTGCTTAATTCCTGTCCCGACGCACTTATTATGCATCCCGGTCCGGTCAATCGCGGAGTGGAGATCGAGAGCGAAGTCGTGGACGGCGAAAACAGCCTGATATACGAACAGGTGACCAACGGAGTGGCTGTCCGGATGGCGGTCATGGATTTCCTTGCGGGAGGCGACAAATGAGCTTGCTTATAAAAAACGGAAGAATAATAGACGGAAGCGAGTACAAAGCCGACGTTTTTATAGACAACGGTAAGATTATGCGGGTCGGGGAAAACCTCGACGTAACCGCGGACGTCGTCATAGACGCGACGGATAAACTCGTTATGCCAGGGCTCGTTGATATGCATTGTCATCTGCGCGAGCCGGGATTCGAGCATAAAGAAACCATCGCGGGCGGCGCGGAGGCGGCAGTCGCGGGCGGATATACTTCCGTCGCGTGTATGCCGAATACCAATCCTCCGCTCGACAGCGCGGCGCTCGTTCGTTACGTTTCCATGCGCGGACGCGAAGCCGATCTCGCGCGCGTCTATCCGATCGGGTGCATTACAAAAGGACAGAAAGGCGAAGAACTTGCCGAAATGGCGAAGATGAAAGAAGCGGGGATCGTCGCCGTCAGCGACGACGGTCATCCGGTCATGAACAGCGGCATTATGCGCAACGCGCTCGAGTATGCAAAGACGTTCAATATACTCGTGATAGACCACACCGAAGATACGTCAGTTTCGGACGGCGGCGTGGTCAACGAAGGCGTAAACGCCACTATTGCGGGACTCCGCGGCATAAATCGCGCCGCCGAGGAAATAGGCATAGCCCGCGATATAGTGCTTGCAGAGAGCCTTGACGCCCGTATCCATATCGCTCACGTGTCGACGCGCGGAAGCGTGCAGCTTATACGCGAAGCCAAGGCGCGCGACGTGAAAATCACTTGCGAAACGTGCCCGCATTATTTCTCGGCGACGGACGAGGAAATTTTGTCGTACAATACGAACGCGAAAATCAATCCGCCGCTGCGGGAGGACGCCGACAGGGAAGCGATCATAGAAGGGATAAAGGACGGCACGATAGACGTAATAGCGACGGACCACGCGCCGCATTCTTCGGGCGAAAAAAACGTGGAGTTCGATCTCGCTCCGTTCGGTACGGTCGGACTCGAAACCGCGCTTTCGCTTGCGTATACTTACCTTGTCGACAGCGGCGAAATAGATATGCCCGCGCTTGTCCGGCTTATGAGCCACACTCCGGCGCGTCTGCTCGGCTTGCCCGTAGTGCATATTAAGCCGGGTATTATGGCGGACATAATAGTGTTCGACCCCGACGCGTCGCGCACGGTAAAGGCGAGCGAATTGCACGGCAACGGCAAGAACTGTCTTTACGACGGGTGGATGCTCAAAGGCGGCGTGGATTATACTATCGTCGGCGGCGAAATCAAATACAGAGGAGCATGATATGATAATCGACGAACTTGTACAGAAGATTAAGATCACCGGCAATCCGAGCGTGGTAGGACTCGATACGTCGCCCGAATATCTCCCGAATTACGAAAAGATATGCGGCGACAAAACGGCGGTTGCCGAGAGCATGATAGAGTTCAACGCGCGCATAATCGACAAAATCAAAGGGATCGTTCCCGCCGTGAAAGTGCAGATCGCTTACTATGAAGCGTGCGGCGTGCTCGGTATGGCTGTGTTTGCCAAAACGCTTCGTTTCGCTCGCAACAGCGGCATGATCGTAATCGCGGACGCGAAGCGCAACGACATAGGCGCGACGGCAAAACAGTATGCGACCGCCTTTTCATCCGGCGATTTCGATTCGGATTTCGTCACGGTGAACGGTTATCTCGGTACCGACGGCATAAAACCGTTCCTCGGCGACGAGAATAAAGGCATATTCGCGCTCGTAAAAACTTCCAATCCGTCGGGCGGCGAACTTCAGGATCTTCGTCTCGAAAACGGTCTTGCGGTTTACGAACAGATGGCGCGGCTCGTCAGAGGCTGGGGCGTCGCGAGCGTCGGTAAATGCGGATATTCGAACGTCGGCGCGGTGGTCGGCGCTACGTATCCCGAGCAGGCGAAACAGCTTCGCCAACTCATGCCGAATACTTTCTTCCTCGTGCCGGGTTACGGCGCGCAGGGCGGCGGCGCGGACGGCGCGGTCGCGGGATTCGACAAGGCGGGCGGCGGCGGAATAGTCAATTCCAGCCGCGGCATAATCTGCGCTTACAAACAGGAAAAATACAAAGGAATGTCTTATGCGGACGCCGCTTATGCGGCTGCGGTCGATATGCGCGAGGACCTCGCGGCGGCTTTGGCGCGTAAGTGAATATCGTATGAAAGATTATACGGGCGAAATAGTTTCAAATAAGCAAATCGCACCCGACGCGTTCGAAATGACCGTCGGAGTGAAAGATATGCCCGAAGTGCGCCCCGGGCAGTTTGCAATGCTCGAAGTCCCGAGAAAGGACTGCGTGCTTCGCCGTCCCTTCGGCATTCTGTCGAGAGACGAAAATTCCGTTTCGTTTCTTTACCGTGTCAAGGGCAACGGCACGATCGCGCTTTCGGAGCTCGAAGCCGGCGACGGCATAAGGCTTACCATGCCGCTCGGCAACGGGTTCCCGACCGAAAAAAGAAGTAAAGTCGCGATCGTGGGCGGAGGGTTCGGGATAGTCCCGCTCTACTTGCTCGCAAAAGAATACCGGGGTGCGGAAGTCCGCATATACAACGGGTTCGTGAACGCTTCGGCGGTCATGCTCGAGCGTGAGTTCGGAAAGTGCGGTAAATTCACGCTTTGCACCGACGACGGAAGCCGCGGCTTTCACGGTTATCCCGTCGCGGCTCTGGAAAAGGATATGGACGAAGGTTTCGCGCCCGAAGTTATATTCTGTTGCGGACCTACGCCGCTCATGAAATCGGTGAAAGCGCTCGCCGCCCGTCGCGGAGTGAAAGCGTATCTTTCGCTCGAACAGCGCATGGGCTGCGGAGTGGGCGCCTGCCTGACCTGTACGTGCAAGGTCGCGGGACATAATAAACGCGTCTGTAAAGACGGACCTGTTTTCGACTCCGCGGAGGTGTTTGAATGAATACCGAAGTAAATATATGCGGGATAAATTTCAAAAATCCGATAATCGCCGCGTCGGGTACTTACGGTTTCGGCAGGGAATACGGCGAGTTTTACGACCCGTCCGTGCTCGGCGGGATTTCGTCCAAGGGACTGACTTTGAACCCGAGAGTGGGCAACGACGGCGTCAGAATAGCCGAAACGCCGAGCGGTATACTCAATTGCGTGGGCTTACAAAATCCGGGCGTCGAAGCGTTTATTGCGAACGAACTTCCGTATATGCGCGGTCTTGATACCGTTGCGATCGCGAACGCCGCGGGTTCGACGCTATCCGATTACGAGCGCATTTGCGAGCGACTGAGCGAAACCGACGTCGATATGATAGAGATGAACATCAGTTGCCCGAACGTAAAACGCGGCGGTATGTCTTTCGGCGTATTGCCCGAATCGGTGGAAGAAGTGACGCGTGCGGCGAAAAAGCATTGTAAAAAACCGCTTATAGTAAAACTTACGCCTAACGTATCGAATATCGCCGATAACGCCCGCGCGGCGGAGAACGGCGGCGCGGACGCCGTATCGCTCATAAATACGCTTACGGGCATGGCGGTCGATCTTTATACGAGAAAACCCGTGCTCGGTAACGTGACGGGGGGCTTAAGCGGTCCGTGCATAAAACCGATCGCGCTCCGCATGGTTCGCGAAGTATATAAGGCGGTGAGCATACCGATTATAGGACTGGGCGGAATTACTACTGCGCGCGACGCTCTCGAATTTATGCTTTGCGGCGCGACGGCGGTACAGATAGGCACGGTAAACATATGCGATCCCTGCGCCGCGCCGCGTATAGTCGGCGAACTGACCGAAGAAATGAAAAAATGCGGCGTGGAGTCGCTCACCGAACTGATCGGCGCGCTCGACGACTGAATAACAAATAACGAATAAAATCATATTTGCGAGGTTATACTTATGACTGACAAAGAAGTTCTCAATGCTTACGAAAGAACGGGCGGGGTGCTGAAAGGGCATTTTCTGCTCACGAGCGGACGGCATTCGGATACGTATATGCAGAGCGCGAAGCTCTTTGTGCATCCGTCCGAGTCCGAAAAAATAGTCGCGGCGCTTGCGGAAAAACTCGCGCCGTACAAACCCGATATGGTCGTATCCCCGGCGGTGGGCGGGATCATTCTCGGATACGAGCTTGCGCGTCAGCTCGGAGTTACGAATATATTCGCCGAGCGCGAAAACGGAACGATGACGTTCAGACGCGGATTCGGACTCGATAAGGGTATGAAAGTCGTCGTCGCGGAGGACGTCGTTACGACGGGCGGAAGCGTCAAAGAAGTCATCGAATTATGCAAAAGCATGGGTGCGGAAGTGGTTGCCTGCGCAAGCGTGGTCGACCGCTCGAACGGTAAAGTCGAATTTTCGGTCCCGTACGTTCCTCTCCTGTCTATGGAAGTGACGAGTTGGGAACCCGACGACTGTCCGCTTTGCAAGGCAGGCGCGGGCGCGCCGTATAAACCGGGTAGCAGGTCGATTAAATAATGGAAAACAAACCGCGTAAAAATTATTTTTCTCAGTTCGGACTCAGGCAGGTGTGCGATATTATTTTGCTTACGGCGGCGGTGACTCTGATCGTCGGTATGTTCGTGCGTCCCATTGCGGTCACGATCGCGGGCTTCGCGCTCTTTATGATCGGCTCCGCGCTGTCCGTGGTCAGAACGGTGCTCGTCGTACGAAGCGACGTTTTCCGCGCGTCGCCGGAGTTCCGCAACGCCGTCGTGAATCTTGTGATCATGTCCGTAGTGTTCGCGCTCGCGACGTTCGGATTGATCTATAATATAGTTACAATGGTCTGACACTTCGTTATGGTTTTAACGGACTGATGATTGGAAATGCGCTCCGAAAGTCATGCGTGACTTTCGGAGCGCATGGCATTTAAGCGCGTCTGTTTTTGCGTATTATTTACCGGAAAATCGGATATAATCGGGGTATGAAAAAGACCATACCTGTTTTTGCGCTTGCGCTCGCGCTCGGCGCCGTCAGCGTCGGCATATTTTTGCTTATCGGTTTTTCGGGGACTTCGGTCGCGCCGAACCGGACTTACGGAGTCGTGCTTACGGAGGACGAGCAAAACGACGACGAAAAAAGCGAACCGAATGCAAGCAAAGAATTGACGTTCGAGCTTGCTCCGCGCGGCAACGAATATATCGTGACCGGAATTTCGGGTCGGGCTGCGCGTATCGCGATTCCGTCGGCTTTCGGCGAAAACGAATTGCCGGTCACGTCTATTGCGGACGGAGCGTTTGCCGGGAACGATTGTCTGATTTCGGTGACGTTGCCGCAGTCGTTGCTTCAGATAGGGAGCGAGGCGTTTTCCGGCTGTAAAAAACTTGCCGCGATAGATTTTCCGGACAGTCTTGCCATTATAGGCGATCGGGCTTTTTACGGATGTTGCGGTCTTGACGATATAGTCATGCCTTTGTCGCTCAATACCGTGGGCGATTTTGCGTTTTTCGGCTGCACTTCGGCGCGGCGCATATTCTGCGAGGCAGAAGCAAAGCCGGCGGGGTGGAGCGACTGTTGGTGCGGATACACAGGCGTTGAAGTCCTATGGCGCGGAATTTGGCGTTATACCGGAAACATTCCGACTCCGGATCCGTCGCAGCGAGGTTGACAAACGCGCGAGCCGATGTTATAATTTTTATATGAACAGGCTCGCAAAAATTCGCGGATGTATTTTCGACCTCGACGGCACGCTCATCGATTCGATGAACGTATGGGACGATATAGATAAAAAATTTCTCGGCAAGCGGGGTATCGCGGTGCCGCCCGATTACATCGACGCGGTAAGTCCGCTCGGCTTTTACGAAACCGCAGTATATACTATACGCCGTTTCGGTTTTACCGACGAAACGCCGGAAGAACTTATGGAAGAATGGCGGGAAATGGCGCGTTACGCCTATGCGCACGAAGTAAAACTCAAGCGCGGCGCGCGCGAGTTCCTCGAAAAGTTGAAAAGAAACGACGTGAAACTCGGCATAGCGACCGCTGCCGAGCCCGAACTGTTCGTTTCCGCATTGAAAAACAACGGCGTGTACGACTTGTTCGACACGTTTGCGACGATATACGACGTATCGCGGGGAAAAGGTTATCCGGATATTTATCTTGCCGCAAGCTCGGCTATGAAGCTCGAACCTTCGGAGTGCGCCGTGTTCGAGGACATACCGCTCGGAATCAAGGGCGCGAAAGACGGCGGTTTTCTGACCGTCGCCGTGTACGATCCGCGTTCCTCGGATCAAACGACATTAAGAACCTTATCGGATATTTACATCAATTCATTTTATGAATTGATGTAAATTAGGGTTTTATTTATGAATTGATGTCAATTAAATTTTATATATAATTTTATATATAATAAGTTTTACATAAAGACAAGTCAAGCAAATTACCTGTCATTCCGAGCGCAGCCGAGGAATCTATTTTATTGATTTAGATTTCTCCGCTTCGCTTACGCTTCGGTCGAAATGACAAAGAGGGAGTTAGATTTCTTCGCGCGGCAAATGCCGCTTAGTCGAAATGACAGAGAAATTTTTTAACAATCCCCTCAGTCACCTTTGGTGACAGCCTTGCCCAATCCTCGAGCACAGCTCTCGTCACGCTTTGGCTACAAA
>CANDJX010000036.1 GCA_947385185.1 uncultured Clostridia bacterium | reverse complement strand
AGTTTACTTTTACGATAAACAAAGCGACGCCGAGCATAACGCCGACTTATACTGCGAAAACGTACGTATCCGAAGGATTACCAGACGACCTGTCGTTTACGACGACTTCGGGCGTGACCGGAACTATATCCTGGGATCCGGCTACGGTCATTGCGGGAACGCACGATTACGGGTGGACTTTCGTGCCCGACGCGGCTCATGCGAATAATTTTAACAACGCGACGGGTAAAGAACCTTTGACGTACCAGGAAGCCGGTATAAGAGGCGTGTCCGTAACGCCAAAGGCGGGGGATGCGGGAAAAATTTACGATATTTTCACGCTTGACGAGGTCAAAGATTGCCTGGACGTAAAAATCGAATATCAGGACGGCAGGAGCGTTTCGATCATACCGTCGCAATTTACGATAATATCCGGCTATGACCTGATAGCGACGAGCGCGGGCGGAACGGCGACGCTTATGGTGCAGGAAGATATGTCCGGGAAGTCGTATTTCGCAAACGTCACCGTAAACGTAATTCAGGCGCAATTGCAAAATTTGACCGTGCAATATACCGATCCGTCGCCTCGGTTCACGTATCCCGTCAGAATGAGCGATGTGATAAACAGACTGACCGTGCGGGCGAACTGGGATTGTTACAGCACGCTTTACGTCGTAAGTAAATCGGACATAACGTTGGACAAGACGGACGCGGACATAAAAGCGGGCGCGAATACCGTAACGGTGGCTTATAAGACCAAGACGGCGACGTTTACCGTCAACGTGGATAAGGGTACGTATAATATGAACGGCGTGACGCTTGCGAATGATACCGTGACGTACGACGGAAGCGCAAAGAGCCTTACGGTTTCGGGCAATCTGCCGACGGGAGTGACCGTAGCGTATACTTATTCAAAGAACGGCGCGCCGCTTGCCGAAGCCGACGTAAAGGACGCGGGAATCTATACCGTTACCGCGGCTTTCACCGGCGATGCGGATAATTATAACGCCGTATCCGATATGACTGCTACGCTTACGATCGATAAAGCGACGTTCGATATGAGCGGAATAACGTTCGCCGACAAGCAATTTACGCGGGACGGAAACGCAAAGAACATCGAGATTTCGGGCACGCTGCCCGCGGGAGTGACCGTAACGTACGAATATACGACTTCGGACGGCGCGTCTATCGCGGCGGGCGACGTAAAGGAAACCGGTACGTATACCGTCAAGGCGAAGTTCAGTCATACGAACCCGAACTATAATATAATACCCGACAGAACCGTGACCCTCGAAATCACGGATAAGAAAGAGTATGACACGAGCGAAGCCTATGTGACCGTTACCGGCGCGACAAAGGGAAGCGACGGAAAATACGCCGTCGAATATTCGCCGGACGGCGTCGTTACTTTTGCAATCGCGGGCGACGTGAAAGACGAGAGCGGCAACGTCGCAAGCAGTGTTACGCGCACGCTTAAATACGAAATGAAGCTCGCCGACGGAAGTTGGGCGGAAGTGGACGCAAGCGATATTAAGGATGCGGGAGAATACCGCGTGACCGTCGAATACGGCAATACCGACGACGAGTATATGACTCCGAATCCGGAAGTCATCGAATTGGTCGTCGACAAAGCGACCGTGCCCGAAAGCGACATAGTGTTCACGGACGGAAGCGGCGAAGGCAGCGGGCTTGATTTCGAAATAGACGTAGGCGAAGAATTGCCCGAAATACATATAGACACGGCAGCGCTGCCCGCGGGCGTGACTGTTACCGAAACCGTAAGTTACGAAAAGAAGAACGAGAACGGCAATTGGGAACCCGTAAGCGGCATTCCGACGGACGCGGGGGAATATCGGGTCAGATTCGAAACCGAGCACGTCAATCCGAACTATAAACAGCTTCCCGCCGTATACGCTTCGCTCGTCATCAAAAAAATAACTTATCCTTTGCCGGACGTGAAATTCTACGACGCGGAGGAAGATTATGACGGAACAGTCAAAAAACTCGAAATAACCGGTTCGTTGCCCATCGGCGTAACCGTCAAGTATACATATTGCGACGAGGACGGAAATCCCGTAGCCGCAACCGACGTAAAAGAAATCGGCAAATATATCGTAACGGTGACTTTCAATCACAACGACCCGAACTACGATAACATCGAGCCCATGACCGCGACGCTCGAGATCGTAAGGCGCACCGTGCTTGTGCCTGCGTTCAAAGGCGCGATCTCTTATACGGGCGAAGAATTGATCCCGGGCGGGGAGGACTTCGGCGGTTTCGACGAGCGTCTGATGACGATAGTCGAAGCAAAAAGCGACAAAGGCAAGGACGTCGGAACGTATTACGTAGTATTCGCGCTTCTCGACCCCGAGCATTATCGGTGGGAAGACGCGACGGAGTCCTCGGTCGCTCTCGGATATTTGCTGTACGAGGAAGCGACTCTCGACGCCGGCGAACGCCGCGCGCCGTGGGAAATAAAGAAAGCGATAATAACGGCGACCGCAGGCGAAGGCTTGCCCGGCTTAAGCAGCGAGAGCTATAAGGGCGGCTATGACGGCATAATAGAATATAAGTATTACGCCGACGAGGCTTGCACCGAAGAAGTAAGCCCCGACGCGCTCGTCAAAGACAATAAGTATTACGTCAGAACGGTCCTGACCGAAAGCGCGGCAGGCAATTTCGAACTCGCCGATTCCGGAAAAGTATTCGAGTACACTTACGTCGGGGAGCCTACGTTCTGGGATAACGTCATGGCGTTTTTCGCGGCTAACTGGATGTGGTTTGCGATCGGACTCGGCGTACTGCTGTTTATTATATTGCTTATTATTCTCGTTCATCGCCGTAAGAAAAAGGAAGAGTTACGCAGACAGAAAGAGGAAGAAAAAGAGGAGCGCCGACGCAAAGAGGAAGCGGAGGAGCGCAGACTCGAACGCGAATCGCGCATGATGATGCAACAGCCCGTGATGCCGCAAATGATGCCCATGCAAATGCAACAGCCTGCTCAAGCTGCGGCGAGCGAGGACGCGATCGCGCGCATGGAAGCGAAATTCGATAAATTGCTCGAACAGCAGCAGAGCACGGCGAAAGAATTGGCGGCGATGGCGGCGGAAAGCAAGATCGCCGAGCGCGTGGCGGAAGCGCGCGCGGAAGCTACGGCGGCGGCGAAAGCGGAGAGCGCCCAACAGGCGATGGCGGCGCAGATGATAGCCATGCAGCAGATGCTGAATGCAAATCGCGCGGAAACGTCGCAGCAGCTGTCGAACGTACGTACCGAGAACTTGCTCTTGCGCGGGAACGCCAACGCCGGGCAGAACGGCGTGACGCTCGATTCGCTCGGCGGACTACTCGTCGCGGCGTTGCATAAGTACGCGACGGACGGGCAGGGAATGCCGGCGATTCCGGAGGAGAAACTCGCGCTTCCCGAAAGCAATATAGTAAACAACGTGGTGCCCGGCGCGATAACGACGACCACGACCACGACGACTGTGGACGCGAGCGGGAGCAGAACGGACGGAAAAACGACCGGAAGCGAAACGATCCCTAATGCGGAAGGGCTGTTCAACCGCAGAGGAAAGGGCAAGAGCGACGGTTACGACGTAGATAATTTCTATAATTTTTTCGACGAATCGGAAAAGAAAGATTAAGCGATTCTCGGAGGGCGCCGGAAGGACGAAATAACTTTCGGCGCCTTTTTCTCGGACGGCGGCAAAAAATCCTTGCTTTTTTCGACGCGAAATGATATAATTCCGGATAGTATACTTCAAGTATACGCATTTTCAGGCGTACAGCTCGAATGCGTGCGACCTTATCGGAAATAATATAACCGTGCGGACACCCGAAAATCGGGGTTCGACAAAGGAGTTTACATCATGAAAATTTCGGCAAAAGACATTGCGATGGTTTCGGTCATGGCGGCTATGACCATAGTTGCGACCTTGCTCGACAAGGCGTATTCTCAGGGGTTGGTGGCAGTCGGCGGCGCTGCGCTTGCGGTATGCGAGCTCATCTGCGTCGTTATGGTGTCATTGCTTTTCAATAAGTTAGCCTATTCGATAATAGGCGGCGCGCTGTTCGGCGTAGCGTCGTTTGTGGTCGCATTTATCTTTCCGAGCCCGTTGTTTCAGAATCCGCTCGTGTCGATCGTGCCCAGACTGTTTATCGGAATCATAGGTTTCGGCGCGTATAAGCTCGCGGGATTGCTTTCGGACGCGTATATCGCTTTTGCGAAAAAGACGCATTTGCACGTTGCCGTGCCCGTATCCGTCCTCGCGCTTGCGATTGCGGGAATGGTAATGTTCTTCGTATTTTCGGGCGCGGAAGGTTTTGCTTTCTTCATCGGGCTTTCCGGCTTCGTGCTTCTGCTTATCCTTATCGGCGGCATGATTCCGGCGATTATCGCCGCAAATCGTAAATGCAACGAGAGAGTCATCGAACTTTTCCGTCTCGGCGTCGGCGCGTTCTTTACGGTAGTCGCGAATACCTCGCTCGTGCTTCCGATGATGTTCCTATTCGGCGCGCAGTATCAGACGCTTTCGGACGTATACGCCATTCTTACGGTACTAAATTTCCTGCCCGAGCTTCTTATCACGACGATCGCCGCGCCCGTTGTAATCATCGGCGTAAGACGCGGGCTCAGACTCGGCGTCGACGGAAAACCGCGCGTGAAAGCCGCTTCGGATGTTACGGACGATTTGAACGCATCCGACGTCGCGGACGCCCCGATTGTTCCGGACTCTTGCGCGGGGGACGAAAAAGACGCGGAAGAAAAGAAATAGAATGTTATTAGTAATAGATATAGGAAACACCAATATAAAGATAGGAGTGTTCGACCGCGACAAGCTCCTGCATTCGTTCAGGCTTTCGACCGCTCACGCGCGCACGGGCGACGAGTACGGCGTCGACATTCTGGCGCAGCTCGCGTCGAAAGGCATTTCGCCCGACGACGTCGAAGGCGCGATAATGTCGTCTGTCAAGCCCGGGCTCAATTACACTTTCGAACACGCCTGCGATTATTATATGGGCGTGAAACCGCTTGTCGTCGGTTCGGGAATAAAAACCGGACTGAACATAAAATACGACAATCCGAGAGAAGTGGGCGCGGATCGCATAGTCAATTCGGTCGCGGCGTATTACATTTACGGAGGACCGTGCATAAACATCGATTGCGGCACGGCGACTACGTTCAACGTGATAGGCGAGAAAGGCGAGTTCCTGGGCGGCGCGATAGGACACGGGCTCAAGAGCGCTTCCGAAGCGCTTTCGCAGACAGCCGAGAAACTTCCGAAGATCGAGCTTATAATGCCGCGCAAAGTGGTCGGACGCACGACGATAACGAATATGCAGTCCGGACTTTTGCAGGGATATATAGGCATGGCGGAACGCATAGTGCGGCTCATGCGCGAGGAAACCGGTTTTACGAACGCCAAAGTAATCGCGACGGGCGGACTTGCCGAAATAATCAAGCGTCACAGCGACGTGATAGACGTGCTGGACAGGACGCTTACGCTTCGCGGACTCAATATTATATATAAACTGAATACGTAAAATAAATATCAAGGGAAACTATTATGAAAAAAACCGTAAACGTAGCGATCATGGGTATAGGTACCGTCGGCGGCGGCACTTACGAAATACTCACGCATAACCACGATTATCTGCTTGCCAATCACGGCATCGATTTCCGCGTGAAAAAAGTGCTCGATAAAAATCTCGAACGCGTCAAATCGTTCGGTATTCCCGAAACCGCCGTCGCGTCCGGAGTGGACGAGATAGCCGCGGACAGCGATATTTCGATCGTGGTCGAAACCATGGGCGGCGTAGAACCGGCAAAGACTTTTATAGAAAAAGTCCTGCTTTCGGGCAAAAGCGTCGTGACCGCGAACAAAGAACTCGTGTCCAAGCATTGGTCGAGCCTCGAAGCGGCGGCGAAGAAAGGCGGAGCGGGACTCTATTTCGAAGCGTCGTGCGTCGGCGGCGTGCCGATCATCCGCGCGCTTCACGAAAGTTTGCAGGCGAACCATATCAATTCGCTCGTCGGCATAATAAACGGCACGACGAACTATATTCTGTCCAAAATGACCGAGGAGGGAATGAGCTACGCCGACGCGCTCAAAGAAGCGCAGTCGCTCGGCTATGCGGAATTCAACCCCACGGCGGACGTGGAAGGCTTCGACGCGTCGTACAAGCTGTCCATTCTTTCGTCGCTCGCGTTTCACACCTGCATTCCTTTCCAGCACGTATACCGCGAAGGTATTACGGGCATAACCAAAGCGGACATCAAAGCGGGTAAAGAACTCGGTTACGTTATCAAACTTCTTGCCATAGGCAAGCGTTCGGGCGATACCGTGGAAGTCCGCGTACATCCCACTTTCGTGCCCGTAGGTCATCCTCTCGCAGGCGTCAGCGGATCGTTCAACGCGGTCTACGTCAACGGCGATTTCGTTGACGATCTGATGTTTTACGGCAGGGGAGCGGGCGCGCGTCCGACGGGCAGCGCGATCGTCAGCGACGTCGTTTACGCCGCCGAACGCACCGAGCCGGTTTATTCCGATTTCGATAACGACGGAAAGGTCGCCGAGGGCATTACGATCGGCATGGACTTTACGAGCAAATATTATCTTTCGGTTTCCGCGCCCGACGCTCCGGGAGTGCTCGCGGCGCTTGCCGGCGTGTTCGCGAAAAACAACGTCAGCATCGAAACAGTACTTCAGCGGGGCGGAAGCGGCGGAGCGTCGATAAGTTTCCTTACCCATACCGCGAGAGAGAGCGATGTGCGCCGTTCGGTAACCGAGATTGAAAAACTCGACGACGCAAATAAGGTCGTAAGCCTCATCAGAGTGCTTTCGTGACAAAAAAATAAAATATTTAACGTAAATTCGGCGGAAAATATTTGACAACTTCGAGAGTATTCTATATACTTATTGATGTTGTAATTTGTAATTTCTTACAAACCAGTTAAACTCAAGGAGAATTTCCGGAATGTCAAAGATAGCAAGCAAGATAATTGCCATAGCTGCGGTACTCGTACTCGCTGTGTCTTTCATGTTTACAAGCGTCGCTTTTCATGCGGCGACCGCAGACGCGCCTGCCTCGATCGTGCAGACTAACGTCGTTAACCGCGTCAAGTACGGCAGTACGTTCAGCGTAGTCGAAGGTACGGGCGTTACCGTCACGGTCAAGGACCCGGGCGGCGAGATTGTAAAACCAGAACCCGTAAGCGGCAAGGTTACGGCTAATCGCGTCGGTATATACGAGGTTACGTATAACAATACGGCAAAAGGCAAATATGCAAGCTACACCTATAACGTAGAAGTATATATGGAACACGAATACAAATTCGTGGTAGACGGCAACGCCGCCGCAATACCGACGTATTGGAAAACGGGCGATTCGTTCGTTCTTCCCGCGGCAACGTTGTATTATATGGACGACGATCTTTCGAAGTGGTTCCCCGATACGACCGCTTCCGTGAGCGCGACGGTGACCGATCCCAACGGAACGAAAACCGAATTCGATTCCTCCAAGCTCGGAACGGATGCGGCTAAAGTCACGACTGACACCGACGGAATTTACTTTATAGTATATACCGCTCGCGTAGGTAGCGGCGACAACATCTATACCGCGGAATATACCACGCAGGTCGAGAGTAAGTTCAGCGATACTTCCGCTCCTACGCTCAGTATTTCCGGAGTTCCCGCATCGAGCTCGCTCAATACGGCGGTCAAACTTCCGTCCGCTACGGTTACGGACAACTACGATACCAGAATAAATACTTATATTAAAGTAGAGCATACCTATACCGTCGGCGAAACTTCGGTCGATCTCGATTACGTTCCCGAAGCCGTAATAGACGAAAAGACGGGCTATGCCACGGGCGAATATTACAAAGCCGCGAATACGGACAACCATACCGGTTATGCTACCGACGCAGACGGGTTCGTAACGACTTCGGATCCGAGAGAAGCGGTTGCGGTCGTTTTCGACAACGCGGACTTTATGACGTTCTATCCCACCGAAGCGGGCACTTACAGAGTGACGTATCAGGCGGAGGACAGCACGGGCAGATATACCGACTCGACCGCGAACAGCACCGTCGAGTATCCTCAGACGATCACCGTTTCCGATACCACCGCGGCTGTTTACGAGGACATCAATTCGAGCCTCATTCCTTCGACCTGGGGACGTACCGTTTACAAAGCGGGCGCAAACGCGAACGACGATCCCGTCCGTCTTACCGGAAGCGAGCTTAACGTAGCGTATCCGATGCCTGTGCTTTCGGATAACGCCGCTTCGGATGCAGACCTTAAACTGTCGTTCACTCTTTCCGATCACAACAGCAAAACCGTGCTCAGCTTCGATAACATCTACGCGACCGAGCATTCGTCCGCAAATTCTTACGCCGCTACGGCAGATTATGCTTCGGACTATCAGGACAGAACCTTCTACTTCTTCAGATATTGGGAAAAAGAAGGATACACCGTGGACGAAGCTACGGGCGTTATTACCGGTAACGGACTTACCGGCGACAAGAACTACTCGCTCGTTTATTACGATACCGAACTCGGACGCATAACGAAAGGCTACTTCAATTTCGCTATGTGGGGCGTTACCGATTACCTCGGCAATTACACCGCGACGTACAGAGCGAGAGACGATCAGGGCAACACTGCTTCGCGCACGTTTACGACTACGCTTCAATCGGTGTTCAGAGACGTTACCGTTCCTTCGGTAGACTTCGACACACCCGATTATCTCGTGTTCCGTAACTTCGAAACGAATCAAACCATAACCGACGTTTCGGCTACCGATTCCAACGACGCGCGTCTCGATATCGAATATTATCTCATATTCAACAATACGCTTACGACCGACGACTTCGACGAAGTGGATCTCGGCACTATCGAGGAAAAGGATATTGTAAGACTTTCGACTTCTTCGTCCAATACTCAGCTTACGCTCGAGAAAGTCGAAAACAATCTCGAAATCACCGTTACCGATTTTTACGGAGATAAGGTTACTTCGACCGTAACGACCGCAAATCCCGTATACGTCGCGCTCAGAGCTACCGATTCGGCAGGCAATACCGCTTCGTATATGAAAGCCGTTCCGGTTATCGACGGTACGAGCGCAACCGCAAGCAGCGCTTATACTCCCGAGTTTACGAGTACCAATAACACCGACGGCGTGGTCGGCGAAACGTATGTGTTCGGCGATATGACGATCAACTTCGCAAATGCGGAACAGCGCAACTATACCGGTTTCGAACTTTACGTTCAGCGCGTTCAGGACGCGGACGGAGTGGACGTCAACGAAGCTCCGCTTTCCAACGTTTCGTTCGAGACTTACAGCGAGAGCAGATCGGGCGAGACGAATCAGCTCATTCACGTCGATAACATCAGATTCACTCCGACGAGAGCAGGCGAATATATGGTAGTCGCACGCGGCTTCCACGTATCCGGCGCAAGCAACGTCAAGATTGCGTTCGTGACCGTGAACGGAACTTCGAGCGGTTCCAAACCCGTTTCCGCTCTTATAGGATCCGCGCTTTCGTATAACGTAACTTACGAACTTCCCAACGATTATACCGTTCCCGATTCCTGGGACGACAGCGGCGTAATCCGTTCGATCACCGGCGGCAGATTCAGCCTTATGGGCACCGAGTTCACCGCGCTCCAGACGACGACTTATTCGTTCAAAGATTATGTGTTCGAATACGGTAATCCTTCTACCGGTACGGGACTCGTCGAGTATAATTCCGATTATTCGATCAGAAATACCAATAAACTTGTCGGAGCACAGGTATCGTCCTCGACGGACAATACTTCCGCAACGTTCAGACTCCTCGGAGCTATGCCGACTTATACGCCGGTATCCGTAAGCGGCAAACCCGCATACGTGGTGCTTCCGAATATTTCCGCTTCGTCGTCCAACGGCAATGCAACTGCGATTACCGTTAAGATCACCGACAACGACGGAAACGAAGTGACCTATTACGACGTCGACGATTATACCGACGACGAAATGCCCGAGAACTATAACGGCGGCGAGCTTACCGGAAATATGTTCGCGTTCGAAGCGACCAAGGACGGCACGTATACCGTTACGTATACCGCAACGCTCAACAATCGTTCGGTAGACTCGAGTTATACCATCAAGGCAGGCGACGTAGTCGCTCCGAAGTTCACCGCGGCGTTCGGTTGGGTTAACGATACCGAGTATGCGGTAAGCAGCGCAGTCGAAGCGTCGGTAGGCGATAAGTACGACTTCGCTTCGATCGTTCTCGACCAGGGCGAGAGCACGACGGGTCTTACCTATTCGAAACAGCTTATCAATCCGGAGGGCGACGTGATTGCGACCGTAACGCGCGCAACCGCGAAGAACGACGGAAGCTCTTACGAATTCACGACGGCAGGTCGTTATCAGATCGTTTATACCGTAACGGATAAAGTGGGCAATTCCTCGAAAGTTTCGTATACGATAAACGTAACTTCGTCGTCGTATAACGTTTCGTCCGATGCGATCACTACTCTTGCGGTAGTCCTCATCATCGTAGGCGTTATTCTTATCGCCGGAATCATCATCTACCTTATCAGATTCCGTAAGCGTAAGACAGCTTAAACCAAACGAATTCAAAGCCGTTGCCGACGAGGCGACGGCTTTTTCGTATCGATCGAAATTATTCGGTTTTTGCTTGTCATTTCAAGCGAAGTATAGTATAATAAACGTATGTACGATTTCTGTATAATCGGCGGGGGCGCGATAGGTTGCGCCATTGCCCGCGAACTTACCAGATATAAGGCGTCCGTTGCGCTTGTCGAAGCCGCGCCCGATGTTTGCACCGGTTCGAGCGGAGCGAACAGCGGCATAGTGCATTCGGGGTACGATCCGAAACCGGGTACGGCGATGGCAAAATATAATGCGCTCGGTTCGCGGCTTTTCCGCGCTTATGCGGCGACGCTCGACGTTCCTTATAAGCAGACGGGTTCGTTGACTGTGGCGACAGATCCCACCGAGCTTGCCTCGCTCGAATTGCTTCTCGAACGCGGAAGGGTCAACGGTATTGACGGACTGTCGATTATAAGCGGCGACGAAGCGCGCAAGCTCGAGCCCAATCTTTCCGATCGGGTAACGGCGGCGTTGTATGCGCCTACCGCGGCGGTCGTCAATCCTTTCGAACTGACTTTCGCGCTTCGGGAAAATGCGGAAGCGAACGGCGCGGAATTCATATTCGATTTCCGCGTGGTGTCGGCGGGCAGAGAGGACGATTGTACGACGCTTCGGGCTGCGGACGGCAGAGCAGTGTCCGCAAAAACCGTGATCAATTGCGCCGGCAACGGCGGCGGCGAGGTCGCGCGTATGCTCGGCGACATCGTGCGTTTATCGCACCGCGCGGGCGAATACCGTATGTTCGACAAAGTACATTTCGTCGGGCGTCCGGTTTTCGGCGCGCCTACGTCGCGGGGCAAAGGCGTCCTCGTATGTCCGACCGCCGACGGCAACTTCTTTATAGGTCCGACTGCGGTGGACGTTCGCCGTTCTTTCGTCGGTATTCGCAGCGAAGCGTTCGGTGAACTTGCCGCCGCGGCGAATAAAATAGTCAAAAATTTACCTTACGATAAGCAGATCACGACTTTTGTCGGCGTAAGAGCCATGGCGGATACGGGTGATTTCATGATAGGCAAGGGGCGTAACCCGAACGTGTATAACGTCATCGGCATATGCTCGCCCGGACTTTCCTGCGTCCCTGCGATAGCGATTTCGGTTGCTCGTTCGTTCAATCTCGAAAAACGCACCGATTTCAATCCGTCCCGTCATCGCATAAAGCGGCTTTGCGATCAGGACGCCGCGGGAAGAAAGGCGTTGATCGAGTCCGATTCCGATTACGGCAAAATAGTTTGCCGTTGCGAACTCGTGACCGAAGCCGAAATAACCGAAGCCGTGCGCCGCGGCGCGCGCACCGTCGACGGCGTAAAAAAGCGACTTCGCGCGGGTATGGGCAGATGTCAGGGCGGCTTCTGTATGTCGTCGGTGATAAACATATTGTCCGATCGGCTCGGTACGGACGCTACCGAAGCGGAAAAAGATAAGCGCGGAAGCTATATTCTTGCGAAGGAGGAACAGTGATTCGTACCGACGTACTTGTTATAGGCGGAGGCGCCGCGGGTCTTGCGGCGGCTCTCGGCGCGGAAAAGCAGGGGGCGCGCGTTCTTCTCGCGGAGAGCGGCGAACTCGGCGGTATCCTGAACAGATGTATACATCTCGGATTCGGTCTGACGCGTTTCGGCGAAGAACTTACCGGTCCCGAGTACGCTTCGCGCGATATTGCGACGCTTTCGGCGAATAGCCGCATTGCCGTTATACGCGGAACGGTCGTTTCGCTCAAACCCTCGCTCGAAGCCGAGATCGCTTCCGAAAGCGGTTATGAAACAGTCAGAGCAAGGGCAGTGGTGCTCGCTACCGGCAGCCGCGAACGCGCGTTCGGCGCGCTTAACATCGCAGGTACGCACCCCGCCGGTATTTTCACCGCCGGCGCCGCGCAGGAGCTCATCAATCTCGAGGGACGCAGTATCGGGAAAAGAATAGTCATTCTCGGTTCGGGCGATATCGGGCTTATTATGGCGCGTCGCTTTACGCTCGAGGGCGCGAGAGTCGAGGGCGTATTCGAAATAATGCCGCACCCGGGCGGACTGAACCGCAACGTCGCTCAGTGCCTGACCGATTTCAAGATCCCGCTCGAGCTTTCGACTACGGTAGTCGAAGTCCGCGGCGACAAGAGAGTGGAAGAAGTCGTCGTAGCCAAAGTGGACGAAAATCTTGCGCCGATTCCGGAAACGAAACGCGTCGTTCGTTGCGACACGCTCGTGCTGTCGGTCGGTCTTATTCCGGTCACCAATCTCATTCCGTTCGTTCAGACGGACAGATCGACGAAAGGTCCCGTAGTCAATTCCCATTACATGACGGCG
>CANDJX010000035.1 GCA_947385185.1 uncultured Clostridia bacterium | reverse complement strand
TTTCCCTACACGACGCTCTTCCGATCTCGCACTCTATGCTCGAACATAAGACCGAAATGATGAACAAGCTCGGTAAATTTATGCAGTAATTCGCCCACTCGAAAATATGAAAACGGCAACGAAATCCGTTGCCGAAAAGTACGTAGATTATACTAATCTATGTACATATTATATAACCCATGTGTGAAAAATGCAACTAAAATGGGCAGATAATGTGCGAAATTTCAAAAAAAATAACGAAAATATGGTTTTTATGCGCACTATATTACGAAAAAGTACATAAATTAGTATAATCTATGTGTTATTAACGGCAGTGAATCGCATAGGTTGTGTCAATCAAAAAAATTTTATTTTTTAGGAGCGGTCAAATGGAAAACAACACAAACAGCTTTGACGAAAAGAAAAAGAAGAAGCTTACTATTGTGGTAGTCGCTATGCTCGTATGTATTATTGCGTGCATTATAGTGGCAGGAATGATGTTTGGTATCACGCTTGCGAGATATGTAACGGGCGGAACGGATACGAACAAAAATTTAACTGTCGCAAAGTGGGGAGTAACAACGGAAGTTTCGAGTGCGTTGAACGTCGTAAGCAACCAATACGTGGTCAACGGAAAAATAGCGCCGGACACCGAGGGATATATCGACGTAAAGATCAAATGTCCCGGGACCGAAGTCGCGGTCGATTATGAGGTAAAGATCGGAGATATTACGGCTTCGGGCGGCGCGACGGTTCCCGACTCTTTAGGAGTAGACAGAGTAGTTCCCCGTACCGATAACGATACTACGGCCGATACGTCAAAAGACGGAACGGCTTTGACGCCGGTCACGCCCGCCGACGCTTCATACTCCAACGGCGTGTACGTCGGTCTTATTCCGCTTCAGAGCGGCGCGGCGTTTGCGGCTGATTTTGAGTTTGTCGTAAGAATTTATTTCGTGTGGGAGAACGACGAAACTCAGAACACGGCCGATACCGCGCTCGGTAATAACCCTCCTACGTTGACGTTCACGCTGAATGTAGGTGCTAAACAGCATATCCCGTCGGACGATACATCCGGCAGCTGATCGCTCGGTTACCGAATAGAATTACGATCAAAACGGTTGCGGTCCGTCGGTTACGACGGGCTGCAACCGTTGCGGTCGTTTTACGAAAACGGGAGGCGAATGAATGTTGCCGCGTAAAAGGAATGACTTCGATAATAAAAACAACGCAAAGCAATGGTTAATCATTGCCGTTGCGTGTTTTTTGCTTTGCGTTTTTCTTATATGCGGTATTTCGTTTGCCCGTTACGTCGACGGCTGGAGCGGACGATTCGACGCGGACGTCGCGCAATGGAAAATCAAAGTAAACGGGATCTCGCTTGCGGATACTGCCGCCGCGAGTAAGATTGCCGTTACGATGGTTCCCGATACGGTCGACTCTACGGTTGCAGCGGGAAAAATCAAGCCCGGGCAGACCGGATATTTCGACGTGGAAATCGATCCCGACGGTACGGAAACGTCTTTTTCGTATACCGTTGAGGCGGACGTCGTAATGAGCAAACTGCCTGCGGGTATGAGCATAGACGGATATTCCTTAAACGGCGGAAGCAGGATAGAATTCGCCGCCGGCGCGGACAGATCCGTCGAAAATACGGTTACTATCCCCGACGCGGGGATTTTTGCGACCGGCGATAAAATCACCGTGCGCTTTTATTGGACGTGGCGGGACGTGGCTTACGACGAGTTCGACGAGTACAGTATTGTAGTAACCGCAGTCGTAACGCAATACGTCGGCGACGCGGGAAGTTCCGTAAACGCGGAAGGAGGGCAAACGTTATGAAAAAAAGACTTACTGCGTTTGTCTGCTTTATCGCGGCATTGACCGTACTTTTTGCGTCATTGGGTGTCGCAAACGCGAGATACAGTTCTTCCGTAACGGTCACGAATCCCATTCAAAACGCCAGAACCGTCGGCACGATTTCTATTTATAATCCTTCCTGGCTTTGGGGTTATAACGCGACTGCCGACGCATTTGATTTTTCGGCGACCGGGACATATAACGTTCATTATCAGATTGCCAATACCGCTACGATTAACGGTAACACATATACGAACGAAATCGAAACGCAGTATTATATCCGTCTTGTGCCTGTCATTGCTTCGGACGCAGCGCTTTATACGTCCTGGAACGTAAGCAAATACGACACCAACGGCGGGGAACCTTTTACCAAAGACGCCGTTCTCAATGCTTACGGTCCGTTTACGTTGGGAACAACGTCGCCGTCGGGAGTCAGCGCGCCGAGTCCGCAATACGTTGACGTGGGATTTACGTGCGCTGCGGATAAAGGCGAATTGAAGGGTATCAGAACGTTCCGTGTCCAGATGTTCAGTCTGAGAGCGGACGGCAGCGAGAAGATCATCAGTCAGGACGATTTGAGAATTATAGCCACCAACGAGAGCGGACGGATCGACATACAACTCGATTACTTCTCTTACGGTTCGTCGACGTCTATACCGAACACTTCTCAGACACTGAACGTCGCGACGGGCACGGAGATAGACTTTACCGACAACGATGGATTGGCGGCTCTCGGCATACAAATTCCGAGCGGGTACTCGTTCGTTGTCGACAGAAGCGGCGGCGGAGCGGAGCCCACGTTGGTTTCGTATGCGTCGAGTTCGGTGCTCGGATGGAAACCTTATTATAAGTTTACGGTTACGGGTGATTTCTCGAAAGCTACGCCGATACAGGTCAACCTTATCAAGGACGACTCCATTCCCGTACTGTTACAGTATTGGGACAGATCCAAGCAAAACGCCGATCAGAGCTTTGCGCAAATTGAAAATTCGTCGCAGCTGCTTCAAATCAGGAAAGGTTCGGTTATCGACTTCAACGATTCGTCTACGCTTACGGCGGCGGGTATCGTAATGCCCGATTCGTCTGTCTATAAGTACGTCGTGTCGCATTGCGACGTCGAAAGATGGTGGCATGACTCCGAACATTATTTCCAGGATAGATACAATGTTCCTACCGATCCCGTCGTGACTATGGCGGTATTGAACGTATACGTTGCGCCTATCGAAATCAGGGAGAATATCGAAGTCGTTATAGAAAATGACGTGACCAAAGTATCTGCGACGGTAACAACGACCAGGAATGCAAGCGGCGCGACTCAGTTTACGTATAACGGCGTGACCTTTACGTTCGGTTCGGACGGAAAGATAACGTTTACGTACGCGCAATTGAAACAGATGTTCGGAAACAGCAGCTATAATTCGTTCCAGGTATTCGTCAAGAACGGGGATAACTCCATATCCGTCGGCAGAGTTTTGAATTCCGGATCGATTATCGCAGACTACTTTACGGTATATCAGGGCATCACGACGTCCAGCACGGGTTATTGCCTGGCTAACTCGAAGATGCAGCTTTATATCAAGACGTGGGGTTACGTCCCGTAATGAGAATTTACGATAACGAAACGCTGAAAACCAGAATTAAGCGCAGAAAAACGGTCGGAAAGATTGTCGCTTCGTGCTTATGGATTTTGCTTGCGTTTATCATTGTTTGCGTATGCATAGCGTTCTGTCAGAGAGTCGTCATGAAAGAGAAATACGTCAGTCTGTTCGGATTCTCGTCGTTTGCGGTAGTATCCGGCAGTATGCAGCCGAGCATAGACGTGAACGACGTAATCGTAGTCAGACAAACGTCCGAGAGCGATTTGGCGGTTGACGATATTATTGCGTTTTTCGACGCCGACGGAAACATCATAACGCACAGGATCGTCGGAATTACGCCAAACGACGGAAAGACCTTTTATACCACGAAGGGCGACAACAATACCGCAAACGATTCGGAACCGATACCGTATGAAAACGTTATAGGCAAGTACAGTTTCGGATTTCCGGGCGGCGCGTATTTCATCGCGGCAATAACGTCGCCGTTCGGAATGATTTTGATCATTCTGGCGGTAGTCCTTATAGGACTTACGATTATACTGAAAATCAACAGAAAATCCGCAAGGCATTCGATCAGGGAGAAATATAAGAAACAAAGTGTCGACAAAGAAAAGAAAACAAACGAATAGCAAAAGGGCGATTTGCATCATTCTTTCCGTGCTGTTTATTTTTTTCGGTACGTTTTTTGTCGACGGCATTTATGCGAGATTCGTTTCTACCGATTCCTCGGGAAAGACCGTAAACGTCGCGAAATGGGCGGTTGACCTGAAAGACGGCGATACGTCGCTGTCGCAATCGTTCCGGCTCGACTTGACGGCAAAAAGCAATCCGCATATAGCGAGCGGTAAGTTTGCGCCTTCGTCCGAGATGTCGGCGTCCCTCGTGCTCGATCTTACCGGCACCGAAGTCGCTGTGGATTATAACGTAACGGCGGATACGCGCGTGCTCGGCGGCAAGCTGTATTCCGGCGATATTACGTTTGCGGTATACGACGATGACAGTCCGATAGATCAGGGAAAGGAAATCTATGTCCCGCTTACGGATCTCGGAGCGCACACGCTCAAGTTCGTTTTGTCGTGGAACGCGGACGGCGATAGTTCTTCCGACGTCGATTTCGCCTTGAATAACGCCTCCGTGTCTTTGCCCGTGTCGATAAGAGTCAAGCAGCATATAGACGGCGGCGGCGTGGACGACCGCAAAACTTCGTCCGCAATTTCGTATGTCGGAACGACGGAAAGCAAAGAGAGGACGACAAAGCCTACGGGCTATACTTTCGACGAGCAGGATATATTGAGCGATAATCCCGAAAGCGGATTTTACAGCACGCGCTTCCTGAAGCTGACGGAAAGCGGAACGGACGCGGCGCGCGCCGCCGCCGTCGTAAAATCCGATACGAGCAGTATGCTGTATCTGAAAGTCGATTTGAGCGCATTTTCGGGCAATATGAACGGTTCGGGCGATCTCGAATTGTCTTCCGCCGCAATAACCGCTTTTGCCGATACTTTGGAGAGTATAAAGCAGAACGATAACACGGTTATACTGCGGTTCGTTTACGATGATTCCGCAACAGGCGAAATCGCGGGAAAGAGCAAAATAGAGCCGGCGCAAACAATGCTGTTAAGGCATATATCGCAATTAAGCGGTACTTTTAAGGCTTATGCCACGACAATCAACGTCATTCAGGTCGGTTTTTACGGATTATGGGGCGAGTGTTACTACAATACCGACGCGGTTGAGAATGGGGCGGCATATTATCCCGAAACGGTAAACGCGCTTCTGGAGGCTACGGGCGGCACGGAGATTACGATAGCCGTGCGCACGCCGCAATATTACAATTGGTATAAAGCGAAAGGCGCGCACGCGGACGATTGGCGCGTAGGTATATTCAACGACGCATACGGCGCGAATGCGACCGATATGGGTACGTATACTGACAGGGCGAAAGACACCGAATGGCTTGCTTCGCAATCGGAGCGCACGTATTACGGCGGCGAGGCGATACCCGACCCCGATCCTTCCGCAACGAACGGCGTCGGCGCGTACAACAATCCCGAATACTTTATAAAAGAAGCGTACAAATTGCATACGTCGTATCTGAATTGGGAGTGGAATCAGGCGATTCACGCTCAATGGGCGGCGACGAAATATACGGGAAAAGACACGGCGTATAACGATACGGCGCTCGCTTATATAGAGTCGCATTTGGGATACAGATTCGTTGTAAACGACGTAAAGACTTACAATACCGTTAAGAGCGGGGAAAAACTGCCGATAGATATTTCTATCGAAAATACGGGCTTTGCCAATCTCATAAAAAGCAAGCGTTGCGATATAGTTATAACCGACTCGACCGGCGCAGCCGTTCACACGTTCGAAGACGTTGCCGTCGACGGCAGAAATTTCATATCGCAGGCAACCGTCACGCAATCGGTAAGCGTCGATTTGCCGCAGTCGCTTAAGACGGGACGTTACGGAGTCTACTTGCGTATGTCGAGCGGAGAGACTTTGGATAACGGCAGGTATTATTCCGCCGTCAGGTTCGCCAACGAAGATATGTGGAACGACGGATTGCAAGCCAATTATATCGCGGCGTTCGAAATCGAGTAAGCCCGGACGTGCGTTTGCCGCGCGATTGCGGCGACTGCGATCGCAGGAGCGTCCGACGGGAGGTCATGTCAATGACAATGAAAGCGGGAGAGAATAACGACTTAACCGAAAAATCGCAAGAATCCGCAGTCGAAACGTTTGACGAGAACGTCCTCGTGATTTCCGCGGCGCGAAACGTGGTCGTATTACCGTACTCGGTCAAAAAACTGCAAAAAATTCTGCGTGACGAACCCGAATGCTCGGGTTTACACGAACTCATCGCGAAAAAATATACCGTTCCGCTGTCGAGGTATAAGCACGGGTGCATATCGAGATTCAGAGAAACGTTCGCATTGGTGCTGGAACGGAGTAAAGGTTCGGCGTTGAAGGCTTTCGGTCTGGCTGCGGAAATGTTTTTTACGAGGTTTCTGCATCCGGCGATCATTACGGCGTGCAAAAAAACCGAATGGCTTGAAGTGTATCTCGATTGTCTGGATAGAAACGAACTCGACGAATTTCCGTTTTTCGAAATACGGTACGAACCGAAACCGAAAAAATCCAAACGCAAATCTACGTCCGAATAATAATTAAAGGAGTGTGAATGAAATGGACGAAACAATATTACTGGTGTTTATGTACGTTCTGATCGGGTTTATCGTGGTGCTGACGATCCTCGGAATCCTGCTCATGATATTCCTTAAGGTCATACTGTCCGCGCTGTCGCGTATCACCGAAAATTTGCAGAACGAAGAAACGGAAGAAACGGCGGAGCAGGATGAAGAAACCGCCGCGGTCGATGACGGGCAAGAACCCGAACAACAGACCGAGCCGGAGCCCGAGCCTCAGGACGAGGAAAACGGGGAAGAAGTTTCCGCGACGCAGGACGAAGAAGAAACCGAGCCCGAGGAAGAAACCGAGCCCGAACAGGAAATTTTGCCGATTGACGCGACGCAGGAATCCGATGAGGACGAAAGCGCTTTCGTTACCGAAAAGCATGAGCGCATACGTTACGATCGCAGCTGTATGGCGAAGATTTGCCAAATGAAAAACGAAACGAAGAGCTGGTATTCCGAACTGAAAAACGAGCTGCTTTCATATGAAAACGTAAAGTCGCGTTGGAGCTGGCGGTATGAAACTTTCCGCTTAAGAAAAACGAACGTAGCACGTTTTATGGCGCGCGGCAAAACGCTGTGTTTATTGCTTGCGACGCAACCCTCCGATTATACGGATACGAAATATACGGTAGAAGACGTTTCGAATAACGTTACTATGGCGGATACGCCGACGCTTTATCGTATAAAAAGCGTAAAGCGCGTTAAATACGCCAAAGAAATGATTGCGGACATAATGAAAAAGAATCAGGCGTTCATGAATCCGAAACATATGGCGAAAGATTATTTTATGCCGTACGAGGGCGATATGACTCTTATGAAACGCGGGCTCGTAAAACGCGTCGTAAACAATTCCACGCGCAAATATAAAATAGAGGAAATAAACGACGATGAAGACTCCCGAACCGATGATTAAGCCGCCTATCGACGCAGAATAAATAAAAATACTTTGCAAGCGAGTTGCATTCGCTGCGGATTTTTTCGGCTTTTCGCTGTTTACATAAGCAAAATAATTGAATAACAACGGCAAAAGGAAAGTTACGGGCTTGTAACTTTCCTTTTTTGCGTTTTTTTTTCGATAACCCGAAATACGATTTGAAATGCCGGACCGAAATTGCTATGCATTTTGCAAAAAGTATGGTATAATAAAATATATATTCGCATTGCGACGGGCGATACGGTTGTGAAAAAGAAAAATCGGGCGGTATATCGCAGCCGTCGGGCGAAAAACAAAAACAGTTAAGGAGATATGTTATGGATAAAACGATTACCGTAAGAGGCGTTGGCAAGGTGAGCGTCAAGCCGGACACTGCGGCGCTTACTCTCGTGCTTTCTTCAATCGACGAAAGATACGACGCGGCTATGATTCTTGCCGAAAAACAACTGGACGAGCTTCGCGGAAGTTTCGGCAACGCGGGTTTTGAAAAAGGCGAGATAAAGACCGTGGATTTCCGCGTGACGACGGAGAAAAAGAACGTGCCCGATATGAAAGGCAATTATACGTCGGTGTTTCTGGGGTACAGGTGCGTCCATACTTTAAGATTGACGTTCGACCTCGATCCCGTAAAATTGGGCAACGCGATTTCCGCCGCGACTTCATGCGCGGCAAGCCCCGAAATCAGTATCGCTTTTACGGTCAGGGATAAGTACGAAGTGTCGTCTGAAATACTTGCGCGCGCGGCGAAGTCGGCTCATGACAAAGCGTCGGTTCTCGCGGAAGCGAGCGGCGTAAAATTGGGCGATCTTATACGAATCGATTATGATTTTGCGGGACTCAATATGCAGTCGCCCACGCGTTTTCTTGCCTGCAATGCGGATTCCGGCGTGAGCGCGCGCAGTATGGATATCGAACCCGACGATATAAACGTATCCGATTCGGTTTCGTTCACCTGGGCGATCGAACCGGCGCGTTCCGAGCGGATTGTTGCGAGAAAACCCGAAGTATCGACCGCTCCGACTCCCGCGGCGCCTGTTTCCGCTCCTAAGGCTTCCGCGGCTCCGATTCCCGAGACTCCCTCGGCTTCGGGTACTTCCGCGGAATAAAGAGCGGCGCAGGGATTGCACTGTGCGGCAAAAAGCTGTTACGCCGGTCGGCGTAACAGCTTTTTATACCATCTCGTATTTGCCCGAATCGTTTTTCAGAAGCGTGACGTATTCGCACCCGGACGAAAGCAGATACGCGTGCAGACTGTCGAACGTATCTTTTCCGATATTTTCTTCGGAAAAGATATAAAAGTCGCTGTCGTCCCCGCGAGGGAAGTCTACGGAAAGCAGGTTTTCTTTTTCCGCGACCGAGAGCGACGAGCGCGGGCACTCGAACGTTTCGTCGGTTTCGGTATAAACCACGCTTACGGTATCGTCGAACGAGAAAATTATTTTTCCGTTTCCGATCCGACCGAACGTTTTGTCGAGCGTTTCGCTCGCTGTTTTCATCATACGTTTTTTTGCCAGACGCGCAAGGATATAGTCGCCCGATACGTTGCTTGCGACAACGACGGTCGCGATAAGCACGACAACGTTTGCGATAATGAGCATGGTGTCCGGCTTAACGTTCAGTATGTTTATCACAAGCAGCACGATCGCCACGATCGCGAGCACTCCGGCCGCGGCGAGTTTTACGATGGTTTTGTCCTTTTTCGGCAGCATACTTTCGGCTGCGGCGAGCCAGACTTCGTTATTGAGCCGCGACTGTTCTTCGCGGTCAGGCGTTATTTCTATTTTCATAATCGCTCCGTTCAGTATATGCTATGCGTCCGGGCTCAAGCCGCGTTACCAATCCAACTTGGACAGTTTTTTCGAATTATTGACTTTTACGTCGTCGTATTTCGAAAAATACTTTTCTTTGAAACTTTCGGGCAGGTCGGCAATGCCTTCCGCGGCAATAAGCTCGGCGAGCTCGTCGGGCGTAAAATCGGACAGCGAAATCTCGCCGTCGTAGTTATCGAACAATCTCATAATATCTCTTTCGGTCATACCGACAGTATACCACAACAAAAAGCGCGGCGCAATCAATTGACTTTGGTTTTGCGATTATTATATAATAAAGCGTATGGTTACGATAGTCGATTACGGAGCGGGGAACTTAAGCAGCGTAGTGAATGCCGTTCGGTTCCTCGGTGAAACTCCGCATATTACGGCGCGAGCCGACGAGATCGCCTCGGCGGGCAGGATAATACTTCCCGGCGTAGGCGCTTTCGGCGAAAGCATGAAGCGGCTTCGCTCGGACGGCGCGGCGGACGCGCTCGTAAGCGCGGCGAAAAAAGGCGCGCCGATTCTCGGCATATGTCTCGGGCTGCAACTCATGTTCGACTACTCTACCGAGTTCGGACACAACGAAGGACTCGGACTGATAAGCGGCGGCGTGGAAAAACTCGCGGCGGGCGGGCTGAAACTCCCGCATATAGCCTGGACGAGCATTGACGTAAACGTTAAAAGCCGTCTGTTCGACGGCATAAACAGCGGCGAGTATTTTTATTTCGTGCACAGCTATCGCGCCAAAGCCGACGATCCGTCCGACGAGGCGGCGACAGCCGAATACGGCGAGCGTTTCACTGCGGCGGTCGAGCGCGGGAACATATTCGCCACTCAGTTTCACCCCGAAAAGAGCGGCGGGGCGGGACTGAAAGTTTTAAGCAATTTTCTGAAAATCTGACGGAGTTATATGACGAGTAAACGCATAATACCCTGTCTGGACGTAAAGGACGGGCGGGTGGTAAAAGGAGTGAATTTCGTCGATCTCGTAGACGCGGGCGACGCGGTGGAAAACGCCGTGACGTATGAGCGCGCGGGCGCGGACGAAATAACTTTCCTCGATATTACGGCGACTTACCGCGGGAACGAAACGGTCGCCGATATGGTAAGCCGCGTCGCGGAGCGGTTGTTTATACCGTTCACGGTGGGCGGCGGCGTGCGAAGCACGGACGATATGCGTAAGATCCTTCGCGCGGGCGCGGATAAAGTGGGCGTAAACAGCGCGGCGGTCCGCCGTCCCGAGCTTATAAGCGAAGGCGCGGAATTGTTCGGCAGTCAGTGCATAGTTCTTGCAATCGACGCGAAAAGAGAGGACGGTCACTGGGTCGTCTATACCTCGGGCGGCAGAAAAAACGAGGGCATTGACGCGGTCGAATGGGCGGCGGAAGGAGCGAGGCTCGGCGCGGGGGAAATACTCCTTACGAGCATGGACGCGGACGGAACGAAAAAGGGCTTCGACCTCGATCTGACCGCGGCGGTATCCAAAGCCGTAGGCATTCCGGTCATCGCGTCGGGCGGCGCCGGAAAGCCCGAACATTTCAGACAGGCGTTCGAAGCGGGCGCGGACGCGGCGCTTGCGGCGTCGCTGTTTCACTTCAGACAACTCGAAATCGAAAATCTGAAAAAATATCTCGCCGGCGAAGGCGTGCCGGTAAGACTGTGATTTCAGGAGGAAATTTATGGAAAAAATAACACCCGAAACTATCAGGCATACGGCTATGCTCAGCCGTATAACCCTTTCTCCCGATGAGGAAAAGAACATGGAAAAGCATTTTGCCGCTCTTCTCGGGCAAATGGAAACGCTCGATTCGTTCGACGCGTCGGCAGTGCCCGCGACCGCGCATATACTTTCGGCGGTCAACGTGCTTCGCGAGGACGCGGCGGGCGAGCCGTTCGACAGAGAAAAACTTTTGTCCTGCGCGCCCGAACGCGATATGAACTCTTACATCGTGCCGCGCGTGGTGGAATAAGGAGGGCGTATGATAGAAAAATCCTTGCTTGAAATCAAACGCGACCTTGCCGGAAAAAAGGTTAGTTCGGTAGAAGTCACGAACGCCGTCCTTAAGCAGATCGAAAAAAAATCCGATCTCGGCGCATACGTTACGGTGTGCGCGGACGAAGCGCTCGCCGCGGCGAAAGAAGCGGACAAAGCCATCGCGGCGGGTGAAGATAAGCCGCTTCTCGGCGTGCCCGTTGCGGTTAAAGATAATATCTGCACGGAAGGTATACGCACGACGTGCGCGTCGCGTTTCCTCGAAAACTACGTTCCGCCTTACGACGCATTCGTAGTAAAAAAGCTCAAAGAAGCGGGCGCGGTGATCGTCGGCAAAACGAACATGGACGAGTTCGCCATGGGGTCGTCGAGCGAGTATTCCGCGTTTAAGACGGTTAAAAACGCCGTGGACGACACGAGAGTTCCGGGCGGCAGCTCGGGCGGTTCCGCGTGCGCGGTCGCGTCGTACCAGGCGTATATGGCGCTCGGTTCGGACACGGGCGGGTCGATACGTCAGCCCGCGTCGTTCAACGGCGTGGTCGGTCTGAAACCGACGTATTCCGCAGTATCGCGTTACGGGCTCATAGCGTTCGCGTCGTCGCTCGATCAGATAGGTCCGATGACCCGCACGGTAGACGATTGCAGATACGTTTACGACGTAATCAAAGGCTATGACAAAAACGATTCGACGTCTTATTCGGGTAACCTCAATCTCGGCGAGAAATTCACGAGTCTGAAAGGTCGCAGGATCGGCGTTGCGAAGGAATTTTTTCCGTCCGCGCTTTCGCCCGACATCAAGTCGGCAACGGAAAAAGCGATTGCTTTCTATAAGGATAACGGCGCGGAGATCGTCGAAGTGGATATAAAGAGCTTCGACATGGCGCTTGCGTGCTATTATATTCTGTCGTCGGCGGAGGCGACGAGCAACCTGTCGCGTTACGACGGCATAAAATACGGACGGCGCGCGGAAGGCTGTAAAAACCTGCAGGAGATTTATTATAAATCGCGCACCGAGTTTTTCGGTCCCGAAGTCAAACGTCGCATAATGCTCGGCAACTTTGTGCTTTCGTCGGGATATTACGACGCGTTCTATCTCAAGGCGAGCAAGGCGCGCACTCTGATCAAAAAGGACTTCGACGAAGCGCTTGCAAAGTGCGACGCTCTTATCTGTCCGACCGCGCCGACAACGGCGTATAAACTCGGGCAGAAGATCACCAACCCCGTAGACGCATATCTCGGCGATATTTTCACCGTGCCCGTCAATATCGCGGGGCTTCCGGGTCTGTCGCTTTGCTGCGGTAAGGACTCCGACGGGCTTCCGATCGGAATACAACTCATCGGCAAGGCGTATTGCGAAGAAACGCTGTTCTCGCTCGCCGGCATATACGAGAGAGCAAAGGAGGCAAAATGAGCGATTATATCGTAACGATAGGACTCGAAGTCCATTGCGAGCTCAAAACAGAGAGCAAACTTTTTTGCTCGTGCTTAAACAAGTTCGGCGGCGAGCCTAATTCGCATACATGCCCCGTGTGCGCGGGACACCCGGGCGTGCTTCCCGTGCTCAATAAAAAGGCGGTCGAATATACGGTCAAAGCCGGTTGCGCGATCGGGAGCAAAATATCGAAATTCTCCAAATGGGACAGAAAAAACTATTTCTATCCCGACCTGCCCAAAGCGTGGCAGACGAGCCAGTTCGATCTGCCGAGATCGGAAGAGCACACGTCTGAACTCCAGTCACTTACAGGAATC
>CANDJX010000034.1 GCA_947385185.1 uncultured Clostridia bacterium | reverse complement strand
GAGATTCCTGTAAGTGACTGGAGTTCAGACGTGTGCTCTTCCGATCTGTCGTACCGTATTCGAATCCGGCTTCGCGTATGAAATCGCCCGTTTCGTCGAAAAGCTCGGTGGGGAAAGGACCTTTTCCGACGCGCGTGGTATAGCTTTTTGCGATACCGATACAATCCTTTATGAGCGTGGGACCGACGCCGCCGCTGACGCAGAACCCGCCGGTGACGGGGTGCGAACTCGTAACGAACGGATAAGTGCCCATGTCGAGATCGAGCAGCGTGCCTTGCGCGCCTTCGAAAAGTACGTTTTTGCCCGCCTTGTCCGCCTCGTAAGCGATTACCGTCGTGTCCGCCGCGTATTTGGCGAGTTTTTTGCCCGCTTCGGCGTATTCGCCGAAAATTCTGTCGAAATTGAGTTCGGCGCGACGAACGGCGGTATTGCGATAGCCGAACATTCCGCCGATATATTTGTCCTTTGCCGCAAGGTTGTTTTTGAGCTTCGCCGCAAATACTTCGGGGTGAATAATATCATAAAACCGAATGCCTATTCTTTCGGCTTTGTCCATATAGCAGGGACCGATACCTTTTTTCGTCGTTCCGATCCCGCTTTCTCCCTTTGCGTTTTCGCTGAGCTCGTCTATAAGGATATGATAGGGCATGACGATATGCGCGCGGTAGTCTATTCTGAGCCCGTCGAGCGACGTGCCGTTAGCTTCCACTTCGTCCATTTCTTTGAGAAGCGCAAGCGGGTCGACGACGCAGCCGGGTCCGATGCAACAAACCGTCCCGTTATACAGAATGCCGCTCGGAACGAGGTGCAGCTTATACGTTTTGCCGTCGCTTACGACGGTGTGACCCGCGTTGTTGCCGCCGGTCGCGCGGACGACTACGTCGGCTTTACCCGACATGATGTCAATGACTTTACCTTTGCCTTCATCGCCCCATTGAGCGCCTACAAGTGCGGTAATCATAAGTTTTTACTCCTTGTTTTTCCGAAACTCCTGACCGCCGCGATCGCAATTATCGCGATAGTCGCGATGCAGGAGAGTATGGAAATAACGTATTTTATTTCTATAATGATCTTCGAACTCGATATCGTCGCGGTAAGCGCAAACGCGCATATCGCCGCCGCAAACCCGCTGAGCACGGCAAGCGAAGCGATACGGTGCAGTCTGCCGACGAAAATGAACGCGGACAGCATGACGAGCGCTATATACAGCTCGGTTATCATTGCGTATATTACGGCGAGACCGGAGCCGTCCGGCGAAATCTCGTCCGCGTTTACGGCAACGAGCACGTACGCCGTGATCGCAAGGGCGGTAATGACCGCCGCCGTGATCGCGAACACGAATACTCGTTTGCCCGTTTCCGTTCCTTCGCCTTTCGGGAATACTCCGACGCTTCGGAGCGGCTTGACGAGCGCGATCAGCAGTCCGAGATTGATCGCGAACACGCCCACCTGCGAGAAACGGAACAGCACGAGATATTCGAAGAAATTCATCGTTTCGTAATAACCGTATGCCTGATACAGAGCGAGCGAACCTATGCCGAGCGTACATATCAGAAGCGAACATATTGCGCCGATCACGCATTTTATATAGTCGTTTTTGATCGGCAGTTTATACGCAAGTCCGATAAACGCGGGGTATAGCGTATTCGAAAGCATGGTCAGCGGAATGGGCGGATTGCCGAAAATGAAATTTCCGAGCACGTCGGAAACGAATCCGACGATCATGCCGCCTATCGGTCCCGTCGCCGCGCCGCATATCAGCCACGGCAGATAAACGAACGTCACGGTGAACGTAGGCGTAAGCGTGAGCGATTTGCCTATCAGCTTCATCACGATCGCCAGCGCGGCGAATACCGCGAGCTGCGTAATCTTTTTGCTGGTGAAAAACTTTGTTTTCGGTTCGTCCTTACGGACTTTGTTGTTGTCTTGCTGCTCGGTTTCGGTAATCTCGCTGTCCTCGGCAACTTCGGAAGCTTTCTCCGGAGCGGCAATTTCCTGTTGAGTAATTTTTTTACTCATTGTCGGGCCCTCCTTAAGGCAAGTATTTATTTGTACGTTGATATTATACACTTTCAGGCGTTAATATGCAAACGTTTTCGCTCTTTTGCTTTCTTTTTTTCCGAAATCGTTTTGTCGCGTTTTTTTCGCCGTCCGACGAAAACAAAATTATCCATGAACCCGAATCCGACCATAAGCGCGAGCACTCCGACCGATCCTATTGCGCCCGAAACTATTACGATAATAAAGAGCGGTGCGGATAGAAACGCGAGAAGATTCGAAAGCTGCGACGTAAGGAACGCGCAGGGCAGAGCAAGTGCAAGACATGACAAGACGGTTTTCATAAACCCGAGCGAAATCCCGGTATGCTTTTTTATGCATATCACGTCGAGAGCGGTCGAGAGCGTGAGAGAAGCGAACCAGGAGAGCGCGAACACTTCGGAAGAAAATCTGCCGTAAAAACAGAACATGATCCCGAACATTACGACCGAACCTATAACGTAATTCAAAAAGCCCTGTTTTTCCATTCCGAGCGAATTCATCATCGACGAAGTTATGCTTTCGATCGCGATCGGAATGAGAAGCAGACCGCCCGTGCACAGAAATTTTCCCGCGTCGGCGTTGTCGTACAACAGTATTCCGCTTTCGTAACCGACTCCGGCGAAGAGCGGAATGAACAACGCGGCTACTATAACGGAGAATTTTATCGCGCGTTCCGCCAGACGTCTGACTTCGGCTTTGTCGCCTGCGGCGTCGGCTTTGGACAGCGACGGGATGAGCGCCTGCGAGAGCGAACCTATAACGGTTATGGGCAGGAACATGAGCGGCATCGCCATGCCGACCGTCGCGCCGAACATGGCGAGCGCCTCGTCGGTATTCATGCCCGTGGACGCGTATAGAAACGGTACGACTACGGCGAGCAGGGAATTGACGAGCGACGAACTTGCGCGCAGTACGCTTATGGGCGCGGACGAAACGAAAAGCGGTTTCAGTTCGCCGGCGACCGGCGACAGTTTTCCGCCTTTCGTAAAGTAAAGCGCGGCGGTCAGCAACGCGGAAAAACCCATTGCGATAGTAAGCGACAGCGCGGCGGCGAACGTTTTTCCGAGTCCTATCGCGAACAGCACCACGCAGAGAAGTATGCGCACTATTTGCTCGCATAACTCTATGACCGATATTGCGGTAAACCGCTCCTTGCCCCAGAAACTTCCTCTGAAAGCGGCGGCGACGGAACAGAACAGCAGTCCGGGCAAAAGCACGAACAGAAGGCTCATGCTTTCTTCGGAACTGATGATCGCGGAAAGCGGAGTTTTGAGCGACAGCACGAGCCCGACGAGCGCGACGGCGATCGCGCAATTCAGCAGGAGCGCGGCGGAAGTCAGGGAATGCGCGCGCTCGGGTTGACCTTTGGCTTCGAACGCCGCCGTCATTTTTCCGCCGATGAGCGGAAGCCCGCTCGTCGTAAGCGTCATGAGCACGAAGAAAAAGGAAAGGGCGACCTGATAAACGCCGAGCGCGCTTGCGCCCATTTCGCGCGACAGATATATTTTGAATAAAAATCCGAGTAATCTGTCGATTATCGAAAAAGTAGTCAGAGTAAATACCGCTTTTGCCAGCTTGTTCATATTTAGATTTTATTATAAAATATTCATATATATGACACGGTCGGATATATTTCGTCACGCGCTTGCAACGGGACAGATAAAAAACAGTCCACCGTTTTTTGGCGGATATTAAAAAATAGGCAAATTTTTTTTGATTTCGTTTCGATCAAATCGTTGACAATTCGGATAGGTGCGAATATAATTGTGTCATACGTACTGTGACGGTACGTTAATAAATATGCCACCACCCACCCTGATAGCGGGGGTTGTTGTCCTACGCGGCGCAACCCCTGTTCTTTTTTTGCTTTCGGTTTCGTGCATAAAAGTCGGTTCTCCGGCGACATACTAAGGCGGATGAAAGGTATAATACTTGCCGGCGGCTACGGCAAACGCGTAATGCCGCTGTCGTACTACAAGCCGAAACCCATGCTTCCCGTCGCCAACCGTCCCGTTGTGGATTACGCCGTCGGACGCCTCGCCGCCGCGGGAATAACAGACATAACTTTTGCGCTCGGATATAAACCGGAGGAGATCCTCGATTACGTTTGCGGATATATAGATCTGACGATCGGAGCGTCGTACGAGATCGCGCCCATGGGCACGGCGGGGAGCGTAAAAGCCGCTTTGCCTGCGGATGGCGACGAATTCGTCGTTCTTTCCGCCGACACTTTGTGCGGATCCGATCTTTCCTCGCTCATACGCGCGCACAGGCAGTCGGGCGCGATCGCCACTATGGAAATAACGCGCGTAAACGATCTCGGTCGGTTCGGCGCGGTCGTGACCGAAAACGGAATGTTGACCGAAATATGCGAAAAGTGCGCGGACAACGCCGGAAAGGCGGGGCTTGCCAACGCAGGGACGTATATATTGTCGCGCAAAGTTTTCGATTACGTTCCGGACGGCGTGCCCTTCGATTTCGCACGCGATCTTTTCCCTCTGCTTTTAAGACGCGGCGAGAAAATCGCGGCGTCGGAAACGGGCGGGTATTGGAAGGACATGGGCAATCTGTCCGATTATTACGATGCGAATTTCGAGGCGGCGGCAATGTATTTTCCGTCCGCCCGTCATCTCAGACCGGTGCGCAGTCGTTACGTCCGCGGCAGTCTTATAGCTTCGAGCGCGCTTGTGAGCGGATACGTCAAAGACTGCATCGTAGGCGACGGCGCGATAGTGCCGAGTTCGGCGCGGCTGGAAAAATGTATAGTACTGCCGGGCGAATACGTCGACGGCGTTATGAACGGATGTATAATAGGACGCGATTTCGTGCTGAATCCTCTGCTCGGCGCGTCCAATCTCAAAAATACGGAAGATGCGACAAATATTTTTAGTATTTTTACGCAAATAAAGTTGTAAATATTTTCCGTTTGTTGTATAATTGTTATGTAATAAAGAATCGAGGTCGCTTCATGCGGCTTAAGTATATAACAATTTAATCAAGCGGAGGCAATTTTGCACAAAACACGAAACGACGCGCCTGCACTTAAGGTGATTTTTTTGGGCGGCGTAGGCGAGATTGGCAAAAATATGACCGCACTCGAATTTGCCGGCGATATTATCGTCATCGATTGCGGCTCGTCTTTTCCAAACGGAGATATGCCGGGCGTGGATCTCGTGATACCCGACACATCGTATCTTCTTGCCAACAAGGATCGCGTCAGAGGTATCGTATTGACACACGGTCACGAGGACCATATCGGCGCGCTCCCGTACGTACTGAAGGATCTGAACGTTCCGGTGTACGGGACGAAAATCACTCTTGCGCTCGTAGAAGCCAAACTCAGAGAACAGAAAGTAGAAAACACGAAACTCAACATAGTAAAGCCGGGCAGTACGGTACAGTTCGGTTGTTTTAAGGTCGAGTTCGTAAACGTATCGCATTCGATAGCGGGAAGCTGCGCGCTTGCGATCTCCACGCCGGCGGGAGTGGTTTTCCATACCGGTGATTTCAAAGTCGATTATACGCCGGTGGACGGGAACATCATCGATCTTCAGCGCATTGCCGAAATAGGCAATCGCGGAGTTCTTTTGCTCCTTGCCGAAAGTACGAACATAGAACGTCCGGGTTCGTCGATGAGCGAATCCACCGTCGGCGCGTCGTTCAACAATATTTTTGCGGACAATACCGAGCGCCGCATTTTTATCGCTACGTTCGCGTCGAACATACATCGGCTTCAGCAGATAATCGATCTTGCGGTCAAGTACAATCGCAAGGTCGCTTTTTGCGGTCGGAGCATGATAAATATCGCCGCGGCGGCAGCGAGGATAGGCGAGCTCAGATATTCGGACGACATCGTCGTAGACATCGACAAAATAAAAAAGATACCGGATAAAGAACTCGTCATAATCACTACGGGCAGTCAGGGCGAGCCTATGAGCGCGCTTACCCGCATGGCAAGCGACGAAATGTCCAAAGTTAGGTTGGGCTACAACGATACGGTCATCGTGTCGGCGTCGCCCATACCCGGCAACGAACGCATGGTCTACAACGTCATAAACAATCTTTACCGTCACGGTTGCCGCGTTATTTACGAGTCCCTTGCCGAAGTGCACGTTTCCGGACATGCTTATCAGGAAGAACTCAAGCTCATTCACTCGCTTATAAAGCCGAGATTCTTCATGCCCGTTCACGGCGAGCACAGACATCAGAAGAAGCACGCCGAGCTTGCGATGCGCATGGGCATGGCGAACTCGAATATCATCGTGCCCGACATAGGGAATCAGATACTCGTCAAAAGCCGCACGATGACGGTGGGCGACAACGTGCCGTCCGGCGCGCTTCTCGTCGACGGGCTCGGCGTGGGCGACGTGGGAAGCACCGTGCTTCGCGACAGAAAACATCTTGCCGAGGAAGGGCTGTTCATAATAGTCATAGGCGTAAACAAAGAGGAAGGCGCGGTCACGAGCGTCGACATCGTAAGCCGAGGTTTCGTCTATACCGACGACGCGGAAGAACTGCTCGAAGAAGCGAAACAGGTCGTTCTGCGTACAAGCATGAAAATAGATCTGAAAGAACTCGAAGATCTGACCGTCTATAAAAATCTGGTGAGAAAGGAAGTAAAGACGTTCCTGTTCGGAGAAACGCACCGCAATCCCATGATACTTCCCATTGTGGCGGAAAACTGATGAGTTTTTACGAGCATGACAAAACCGAAGATTATCTTCTGAAACTGCTGGAAAATTCCGAACCGCCCGGACCTGCCGAAGTCAAACGCGAAGCCGAAAAGTTCGGCGTGCCGATCGTGAGCGACACGGGCGCGCAGCTCTTGAAAATCGTAACGCGTATGGTTCGTCCGAGTCGTATTCTCGAAATAGGGACGGCGATAGGCTACAGCGGACTGATTATGCTTATGAATTCGTCTGCGCGCCTGTATACGGTCGATTTCGACGAAGCCGCGCTTGAGAGAGCGAGAAAGAATTTTGCTAAGTACGGCGCGGGCGACAGAGTACGTATCCTCGCGGGCGACGTGTCAGACGTCGTTCCGATGGTAGAAGGCAGGTTCGAACTGATTTTTCTCGACGGACCGAAAGGAAGGTATTACGAACTTCTGCCTCATCTCGTCGATCTGCTTCCCGCGGGCGGCGTACTGCTTTGCGACAACGTACTGTACAGCGGACGAATGTCGGGCGCGCGCGAAGTTCCGCCCGAAAAACGGACGATATACGACCGTCTTGAAATTTTCATGCACGACGTCACGAGCGATCCCCGCCTGATAACGTCGGTGCTTCCGGTAGGCGACGGAATGAGCCTTTCGGTAAGGAAGCCCTTTTAAGGCATATCGAACAAATGAAACCGAAAATCGAAATTTTATCCCCTGCGGGGAATATGAACAAACTCAAAACGGCTTTCGCATACGGAGCGGACGCGGCGTATATCGCCGGCAAAAAGTTCGGTCTCAGAGCTTACGCCGACAATTTCTCCGACGAGGAAATCGCCGAAGCGGCGGCTTATGCGCACGCGCTCGGCAAAAAACTGTACATAACGGTCAATATCTACGCCGACGAGTCCGACCTCGACGGCATACCTTCTTATGCCCGCACGCTCGAACGCGCTGGCGCGGACGGCGTTATCGTAAGCGATATCGGCGTCTTTTCTCTTGTTCGCGAAGCGGCGCCGTCTCTCGAACTCCACGTCAGCACGCAGGCGAACGTCACCAATTCGGCGGCGGCAAAGTCCTGGGCGAAGCTGGGCGCGAAACGCATAGTGCTTGCACGCGAAACTTCGATCGCGGAAATCTCGCGCATACGTTCGGCGCTGCCCGAGGACATAGAACTCGAGGCGTTCGTTCACGGCGCGATGTGTATAGCGTATTCGGGTCGTTGCCTGCTTTCTTCGTACTTTACCGACCGCGCGGGGAATAAGGGCGAGTGCGTGCAGTGTTGCCGCTGGGAATACGATCTGATCGAAAAATCGCGGAACGAAAGGATCGGGATCGAGGAGGACGGCAGAGGGACTTATATTCTTTCGGGTAAAGACCTTTGTATGATAGAGCACCTCGGCGACCTGATTGCGGCGGGAGTTACGTCGTTTAAGATCGAGGGCAGAGTCAAGACGGAGTATTACGTCGCGGGAATAACCAACGCGTACCGCCGCGCGCTCGACGACGCGCTTTCGGGCAGACCGTTCGACAAGTCGCTTCTTGTCGAAACGGAAAAAGTGAGTCATCGCGGATACACCACCGGGTTTTATTACGGCGAAAAAGGCGGCGGGACGGGCGAGCTCAGACCGACAGCCACGCACGTTTTTATCGCAAACGTGCTCGGGAGCGGAAACGGTTACGCCGAAGTCGAAATGCGCAATCGTTTCGCCGTCGGCGACGAGCTCGAAGTGCTGTCGTCGGGGAAGTGTTTCGGCAAAACTCTGACCGTGACCGGAATGACGGACTCCGAAGGCAAAGAAATAAAAGTTGCCGATAAAGTGCAGGCGAAAGTGCGTATCCGTACCGATCTGCCGCTCGCGCCTTACGACATACTCAGAAAGAGGGTGTAATATGTATTTTCTGTCGACTTTTTTAAGTACGCTCATGCTCGTCGCGCTCCTCGTTCCCGGCTTTATTCTGCGTAAAGTCGGGCTCGTTTCGGACACGGCGGCAAAAGACCTGTCGAGCGTACTCATTTATATCGGCACGCCGGCAATGATATTCTATTGTATGATGACGGTGGAAATCGAACTGGTTAAGCCGCTCGCCTTTCTCATGTGCGTGCTTTTGAGCGTTCTCATTCACCTGATCGCGTACGTAAGCGTGCGTATCGCGTTCCGCCGCTCGACCGACGCGGGGAAGAAAGCCGCCGCATCGTTCGCCGCGGTGTTCTCGAACTGCGGCTTTCTCGGGATCCCGATCACGCGCATAGCGATAGAATACTGCGACGCGTTCGAGGGCGCGACAGCCGCGGCGGTAAGCGAAGCCATGCTTTACGTTACGGTATTCAACGTCGTGTTCAATCTGTTGAACTGGACGCTCGGCACAATGCTGTACGGCGCCGCGCCGACCAAAAAACTTATGGCGAAAAAGGCGCTCCTGAACCCGTGCACGATCGCGACGCTTGCCGCGCTTCCTTTCACTCTTACCGGCGTTTCGCTTCTCGACCCGATCGTTATCGGCGATTTCGAGATCACTCAGATCGGCTCGCTCATCACTTATCTGTATAATATCTGCGTTCCCGTATCGATGTGCATATTCGGAATACGCGTGGCGGACTCGAGTTTCAAGCACATGATAAAGTGCAAATACGTTTACGTTTCTTCCGCCGTCAAACTCGTCGCAGTCCCGCTTGTCACCGTCGGGATATGTCTGCTCCTCAGCTTACTGCCCGACGTCGGATTGCCGTTCGTGCTCGCGATGACCGTCATGGCGGCAATGCCGGCGGCGACGACGGCTCTCGCGTTTGCCGAACGGTTCGACGGCGATTCTCTGCTCGCGAGCGAGTGCGTTATGGCTACGACGTTATTATCCGTCGTTACCGTGCCGTTGTTTCTTACGCTTGCGACGGCTATAGCGTAAGAATTTGCCTTTCAATCGTTTTACATTCACGGGCGTATCTGTTATAATTATACCCGCAAGCGCAATCGCGTGATAAATTCGGCGCGGCTGAATATAATAATCTTATGGAAAACAGCACCGTCATGGAAGAAAACACCGTACAGACAACAGAGAGAAGGACGCCCAAAAGCTTTTTTATCGACATGATAAAAGGCTTTGTCATGGGCGTTGCCGTGATTATTCCCGGCTTTTCGGGCGGAACGATAGCCGTCGTTCTCGGCATATATAACGGTTTTATCGACGCAATTGCCGGACTGTTCAGACATTTCAAAAAGAATTTCTTTTATCTTTTGCCCTTCGTGCTCGGTATACTCATAGGCGTTGTCGCGCTTATCGTTCCGATCAGGCTCGGTTTCGAGTATATACCGCTTCCGCTCATATGTCTTTTCGTCGGGCTTATGCTCGGGGGAATGCCTCCGATAATCCGCGACGCGGGCGGCAGACCGGGAATCGGACATATCGTCGCGCTTATTCTTGCGTGCGCGTTCGCCGTGGGCATCTGCTTTATTCCGGCTATCGGTACGGGCGGTATGGACGACGCGCCTTTTCCCGTATATCTCGCGCTTGCCGGAGTTGGCGCGCTTGCCGCGGCGGGTTGCATAGTCCCGGGTATATCCGGTTCCATGATAGCGATGATCTTCGGCTTTTACGACGACGTGATAAAAGCGGGGACCGACCTTATCGCTTTCAACGGTTTCTGGCACAACGCGCTTATTCTGCTCGCTTTCGGCATAGGCATAATAATCGGGTTCTTTACGATAGCGTTCATAATGCGCGCCTTGCTCCGTAAATTTCCGAAAGGCACGTATTACGCAATCATGGGATTTATCGTCGGTTCGGTATTTTCGATATACTATAAGCAGGCTCAGACCATGCTTATAAATCCGGAGCTTCCGATTCCGCTTCAGGTCGTTCTTGCAATAACGTTATTCGCAATCGGTTTTGCCGCTACGTTTACGTTCTGTATGTTTACGATGAAAAAAGAGAGGGAAATTAAGGAAAAAGAAAAAGCCGTCGTTCAAGAGGTTGACTAAAGCCGCCTCGGTATGGTAAAATTATATGATTTTTCGCGCGGACAGCCGCCGAAAGAAGCGAGGTCTTAAGTGACGAAAAAAAGCGTTAAGAGCGTTGCCGCCGAGGACGCGATTCTTTCCACCGCGTACAGATTGCTTGCGAGCAAAGGTTATGCGGACGTGACGACGCGTGAAATCGCGTCCGAAGCGGGAGTCGCGCTCAGCCAGCTCAACTATTATTATAAGACGAAAGACAAGCTGTACCGCACGGTTATCGACACGGCGGTGCGCAGGCTTATCGACGAACTCAAAGCATTGTTTGCCAAAGGCGGCGGTCGAAAGGAGAATTTTACCGCGCTCGTCGATTACATGAAAGACAAAATAGCCCGCGAGCCCGAACTTATGAAACTGCTTCTCGATTTTACCGTTCAGGCGATGTGGAACAAGGGCATAAGGATCTACATCTACGGGTTGTTCCGCGAGCTTAATTTGCTCGTTCAGAAATACATAATCAAAGACGAACAAAAGCAAAAGACGTTCAAAGGCGTTCCGGTGGATTACGTTTCCGAGATCGCGGTTTACGCGGTGTTCGGAATGACGCTTCACGTCATACTCGGCAAGCGCAACGCTTACGAAATACAGACCGAAGCGCTTACGGAAATGTTGTTCGGAGATGCTTCGATCGCGGACGTCGGGGAGTAAGATATGGGTAAACCTTTTTACTATTTCGGAAAATGTTTATATACTCTCGGCAGACCGTTTTTCCCGACGAAAGTCATCGGAAAAGAGAATATTAAGAAAAAAGACAGTTGCATCTATGCGGCGAATCACCTTTCGAGTATCGACATACCTCTGATTCAGGTGCATATTCCGGGTTATCGGCGGTATATCGGGAAGAAAGAATATTCGGAAAAAGCCGTTCCGCGGTTTTTGCTTTCGCATTTCGGCGTGATATTCATCGACCGCGATAAGCCCGAACTGTCCGTCATGCGCGAAATTTTCAAAGTACTGGACGACGGTCAGATCGTTATATTCCCCGAAGGCACGCGCAATCACGGCGACCCGTCCGAGATGTTGCCGATAAAAGGCGGGCTTGCGATCTTTGCGGCAAAGAGCGGCGTTCCCGTAGTTCCCGTATTGTTTTATCGCAAACCGAAATTGTTCCGAAAAAACTATATGTACATAGGAAAGCCGATCGATATATGCGAAGCCAAAGGCAGATTGCCGAACGCTGCGGGCGCGGAAAAACTTACAGCGCGTTACGAGTACGAGTTCGCGCGGCTCAGAGTGATATTCGACGACGTAGTCAGAAACAGACGTTGGAAAAAGAAGAACAGACTCCCCGCGGGCGAAAAATGCCCCGAGCTCGAAGAATGGGATAAAACACATCCCGTTCCCACGGAAGAAGGATTATGATAAAAATCGTAGTTGACGTGTTCAGCGGGGATAATCCCGCGGATCTGATAAAAGGAACGGCGGACGCCGTCGGCGCATACCCGGACGTGAAGATCGTCATGCCCGGAGATCCCGGATTGCTCGAAGCCGAGCTCGGGAAATATTCGTTCGACCGCGACCGCCTCGAAATACTTCCCGCCAAAGAAATAATAGGCAACAACGAAGTACCGACCGTCGCCATGCGACAGAAAAAGGACTCGTCCATTGTCCGCGGCATGACGCTGCTCAAAACCGACCCCGAAGCGCAGGGAATGATCTCCGCGGGATCTACGGGCGCCGTGCTGTGTTGCGGAATATTCATCGTAGGAAGGATCAGAGGAATAGACCGTCCCGCGCTCGCTCCGCTTCTTCCGACCGCGGGCGGCGGACACGTGTGCCTTATCGATTGCGGCGCGAACGCCGACTGCCGTCCGCAGTATCTCGCTCAGTTTTCTTTGCTCGGCACGAGCGTAATGAAAAGTGTTTACGGTATTGAAAACCCGCGCGTGGCGATCGTGAACGTGGGCGAGGAAGATCATAAAGGCAACGCGCTCGTCACGGAAGCGACCGCGCTTATAAAGCGTATGCCCGTCAATTTCGTCGGGAATATGGAAGCGCGCGAAGCGCTGTCGGGAAACTATGACGTCCTCGTTTGCGACGGCTTTGTCGGCAACGTGCTTCTGAAAAGCATCGAAGGCACGGCGCGGCTCGTCAGCGACGGAATACTTGCGCGGCTCGGGACGCTTGTTCAGACCGGCGAGGTCATGCCGATTGCGGAACGGGCGGTTGCCGACGTAATGGAAAACTTCGATTATAACTCGAACGGCGGCGCATGGCTGCTCGGTTGCAACAAACCTATTCTGAAAATTCACGGCGCGGCGAACGCGCGCACTCTGCCGAACGCCGTCGGGCTCGTCCGCTCGATGATTCTCGCCGATATGGTAGGGGGGATTACGGCAAAACTTAAAGAACTGGGTAAATAATTGCGCGGCTTATAAGCTGCGCATTACTGCGTTACTCGGCGGACGCGCGCTTCGGTTATGTACGTTTTGTACACGCCCTCGCGCGCGCCGCCGAGTGCCTTGTACTGCTTGCTTCTAAGCCGCGCAAATCGCTCATCATAGCTTGTGCGGCTTATATAAAGAAATAGCTTTATGGAGGCGCCCCTTAGCAAGTGCACGACGCGTTAAGCAAACAGTCCGGTGAACTGTTTGTAGCCAAAGCGTGACGAGAGCTGTGCTCGAGGTTTGGGCAAGGCTGTCGCCGCAGGCGACTGAGGGGATTGTAATTCCCATATGGAATTATCCAAATAATATGCGTAAGCCAATCCGGCAATAAAATGCCGGATTTTAATATTCGTTTAAGCCGGGAGGAATAAACTCCCTTAAAGCGTAAATAAAGAAATTAAAGCGGAGGAATATAAATGGTAAAAACTCTTATGAAGAGTATCGGGGAGTATAAACTGCCGAGTATTCTGTCGCCGGTTTTTGTGGCGGCGGAAGTTTTTCTCGAAGTTCTGATTCCCATGATATGCTCCGATCTTATAAACTTTCTTCAGGGAGATCTGCTCGGCGTACATACGTTCACGCTCCTCGGTATTTCTACGGGCGTGAGTTTTCCCTCTATGAGCACGGACAGCATAGGAGATCGGAAGAGCACACGTCTGAACTCCAGTCACTTACAGGAATCGCG
>CANDJX010000033.1 GCA_947385185.1 uncultured Clostridia bacterium | reverse complement strand
GATTCCTGTAAGTGACTGGAGTTCAGACGTGTGCTCTTCCGATCTTAAACATCATTCAAACGGAGAATTACAATATGTTATCTTATTTTTTGACAAGCGGCGGCGAGCAGGGAAACAGTTGCAATAACAATCAGATGTTCATACCCATGCTTATTGTCGTCGCCGTGCTTCTCGTCGTAGTGCTTTTCGTAATGCCTATGATAAACGGCAAACGCCAGAAGAAAAACGTCGAAGATCTGCGTTCGTCGCTTTCCGTAGGCGATACTATAGAAACGGTGGGCGGAATAATCGGCGTTATAAAAGCGATCAGAGAACCCGTTCCCGGAAGGAAAGAACTTGTTATAGAAACCGGCAATACGTCTATCGTCGTCGATATTCAGGCGCTTTATACGGTCATTAGTCACGCAAACGTTCCGTCGCTTCCGGTCGACGAAACGGTAGAGGAGCCTTTCGCCGAAACTGCGGATATTACGGAACAGACCGAAGTTCAATCCGAAGTCCGGTCCGATTCGGAATCCGTATCGGTCGAAGAAAACGTTACGGAGACCGACAATGCGTCGCCCGCGATTGAGCCCGCGTCGGTAGACGAGGAGGCTGCTACCGTCGCGACCGACGACGCAGAAGCGGAAGCGGTAGTATCGGATAAGCCCGAAGCGCCCGCCGAAGATAAGCCTGCGGCGAAAAAGCCGAGAGCAAGAAAGAGCGGCAGCGGAAAAAAGAAATAATCGGTTTTTTTCGTCAAAACACGACAACTTCATACCGATCCGCACGGTAATATCGGAACAGATCTCCGCATAGGTTTTATCGAATATATGCGGAGGTTTTATTTTATGAAAAAACGGGAACTTTCGGTAGAGCCGAAATATTACGCAATGGAAATCGTCAAAGCGGTCATAATAGGACTTGTCATTTCGTTGATACTCGTTCTCGGCGCGGCGTTCGTCATAAAAACGTTCAACGTCGGCACCGAAGCCATGCCGATCGTCAATCAGATAATCAGAACGGTCAGTATACTCGTTGCCTGCCTGTTTTCGCTCAGACGTCCGGGTAACGGTTGGCTCAGAGGAATGATTGCCGGTCTGGTTTACGCTATATTCGCGTATATAGTTTTTTCGTTGCTCGGCGGCGGTTTCGACTTCGATATAACTTTGCTCAACAATACCGTTATAGGTATGGCGGCGGGACTCGTCAGCGGGATTATTTCGATGTTAATCAGAAGAAACTGATAAAAATATAACGCAAGCACTTGCATTTTCTCCGAGTATAATGTATAATATTACAAAATATCGGAGGTAAAATCATGAAGCATATCAAAATCATTGCTACCAATACTATCTGCAAAGAAAAAGGAACCGGGTGCGGAGAGTGCCAGACGGGCTGTCAGTCGGCTTGCAAAACGAGCTGCACCGTAGGAAATCAGTCTTGCGAACAGAAAAAGACGAACAGATCCGTCAAGGTAAGACAGGACTGATCCGATTCGTTATGGTTCACGTTTACGAATGCATGGGGCGGCGCTTTTTGCTTGACGTGGAAAGCGGCTCGGTTTTCGCCGTAGACGAGCTTACGGCAAAACTTATAGAAAAATCTTCTCCTTCTGCGGAAGCACAAGGAGATTTTTCTCGTTATACGACGGATGAAATCAAGGAAGCGGAAGCGGAAATAGAAAGCCTGCGTAAGCGCGGCGTGTTATTTTCTCCGGAGCCGGATCATCCGAAGCCGACGTATAAGGGCGTAGTAAAAGCGCTCTGTCTTAATATTGCGCACGGTTGCAATCTGCGTTGCCGGTATTGTTTCGCCGACGACGGACAGTATCACGGCAAGACCGATTATATGAGTGAAAGCACGGCGAAAAACGCTATCGACTTCCTTATTTCGAAAAGCGGAAATCGCAAGCGACTCGAAGTGGACTTTTTCGGCGGCGAGCCGCTTTTGAATATGGACGCCGTCCGTGCTACGATCGATTACGCCCGCAGCGTGGAAAAGGCGGCGGGAAAAGAATTCCGTTTTACCATTACGACGAACGCGGTGCTTCTTACCGACGAGCTTATAGATTATTTCAATCGCGAAATGTATAACGTGGTTCTCAGTATCGACGGCAGGAAAGAGGTGCACGACTCGGTTCGTATCGACGCTGCCGGAAAAGGGTCGTTCGATAAGGCGCTCGAAAACGCTCTGAAGCTCGTTCGCTTACGCGGAAACAAGAGTTATTACGTGAGAGGTACTTTCACTGCGAGAAACCTTGATTTCGCAAAAGACGTGCTCGCGCTCAACGACTACGGTTTCGGGCAGGTTTCTCTCGAACCCGTCGTTCTTCCCGACGGAGATCCGTTGGCGCTTAAAGAATCCGACATCGAAGAAATGAAGGCGCAGTACGAAATTCTGGCGGAAGAATACATACGCCGTCGGGCAAGCGGAAAGGAGTTCGGTTTTTTCCATTTCAATATAGATATATACAACGGACCTTGTGCGGCGAAACGCCTTGTCGGTTGCAATGCGGGCGACGAATATCTCGCAGTCGCGCCAAACGGCAATATTTATCCGTGTCATCGTTTCGACGGTATCGACGATTACATAATAGGAAACGTCAACGACGGGACTTTCTCGGATAAGCTGCCGCAGATGTTTGCGACGACCAATCTTACAAAAAAGGAAGAGTGCCCGACCTGTTGGGCGAAATATTATTGCAGCGGTGGTTGCGCCGCGAATTCCATTCAGATCTGCGGAAATATAGTCAAACCGTATAAGATCGGTTGCGAGCTTATGAAAAAACGCGTCGAGTGCGCGCTTGCGATTGCGGCGATCGAGAGCGAGAATAACGATTGAGCGCTAAAATAAATAATTTTTTCGATTAGTTGCGGGTATTTGTTTGACTTGAGTCGCCATCTTGATATATAATTTCATAGTATGCGTCGCTAAATCGTCGGCGCATAAACGGTAAAGGCAAAAACATTACGAAATGAAAAGAAAATCATCACTTGTTAAGTTTATAATTGTATCTGCCGTAACGGCGCTTTGCGTCGTTGCCTGCTTTTTGCAATTCAACTTTTCTGTCGGCGGTGAAATTCACCAGTACGGTATAGTTTCATCCATTAAACTCGGTCTGGATCTCAAAGGCGGCGTGTACGCCGTTTACGAGGCGGAAGACTCCAATCCGGACGAATCGAGAATGAACGGTACCGTAACGCAGCTGACCGGTCTTTTGACTCAGAGAGGTTATACGGAAGCTACGGTAGTACGCGAGGGCGCGAACCGTATCCGTGTCGAGGTCCCCGACGTTGACGAACCGAGCGAAATATTCGAGATAATAGGCGAACCTGCCGATCTCGAATTCGTGTTGTCGTCGGACGGCACCGTAGACGGCGATACGATATTCTACGGCGACGTAGTCAATCGCGCGTACGTTACCGCAGACGACTACGGAAACCCTGCGGTGGGGCTTTCGCTCAACAGCGAAGGCGCTCAGAAGTTTGCCGAAGTCACTTCGAATAACGTAGGGCAATACATTAAGATTTATCTTCTTCGCGGCGGAGAAAGACAGAATACGATTTCCACCGCCAGTATAAATACGGCGATCACGGGCGGCAATGCAATCATAACGGGTAGCTTTACTTATGAAGAAGCGCAGTCGCTTGCGGATCAGATCATGAGCGGTACTTTCGACGTTACGCTCGGGCTTATCGAAAGTTCGGTCGTAGATCCGACGCTCGGCGAGGGAGCGCTTGCCGCAGGTCTTATAGGCGGAGCGATTGCATTCGTTCTTATAATGGCATTCATGTGCGTATTCTACAGAATGATGGGCATGGTTGCAAGCATAGTCATGGTCGCGTATATGGTGCTCATGTTCTTCTTCCTTGCGACTATTCCGCTTGTGCAGTTATCGCTTCCCGGCATTGCGGGTATTATTCTTTCGCTCGGTATGATGATCGACGGAAACGTCATCATTTACGAGAGAATAAAAGAAGAGTACCGTAACGGCAAATCTATTCTCGCCGCGTATCATGCGGGCTTCAGAAAGGCCGCGAATGCAATTATCGACGGTAACGTTACTACGATTATCGCGGCGATAATGTTGCTTATATTCGGCACCGGATCGATTGCAGGTTTCGGTCTGACGCTCCTTATAGGTCTTATTTTATCGGTATTCTCATCGCTCGTTCTTACGAGATTTATGCTGAAATGGACCATTGCAATATGGGGGGACGATCCGAAGCTGTACAGACTTCACAGAAAAGTCGGTTTTAACGAAGCCGACGAAATTCAGTACGTACCGAAGGAAAGACCGAAAAAGAAACGGAAAGCGGAAGCCGCAGGCGTTGCCGAAGCGGTTGACGCGACCGAAGCGGACAAGCCTGTCGATGATTTCGGCGATTTCGATAAGATGTTTGACGACGAGGGAGGTAATAACTGATGAAATTCGATATCGACTCTCGCAATCTTAACATAGTCGAAAAAAAGAAAATATGGTTCTGCATTCCCGCGGCGGTGCTTGCGCTTGCCGTCATACTCGGAATTATATTCGGATTTGCATTTAAAGGCAACGTTCTCAATCTCGGTATCGACTTTACCGGCGGATATACGATCACGGTAAAACTCGGAGCTCAGCTTGACAATCCCGCGTTCCGTTCCGAAAAAGAAAAACAGATTACGGATATTATAGAGAATCCGGATATTGCTTACAGTACCGACGAGATAGGACAAATATCCGAACTCGTTGTCCGCGACATTACCATGCAGGGCGAAAATTCGGATAAATCGCTTTATATAAAATTCACTGCCGATCATTATAACTATCAGGTTATGATGGGCAGCGATGAGAATAAAGGAATTATCGATATTCTCGGCGATGAAATAAAGGATAAAGCGTTCGACGATCTGTATGCCGGCAGCGTATCGAGCGGAACGTCCGTAAGCGCGACGGTAAGTTCGGAATTGCTTATAACCTGTATCTGCGCCGTAATAATGGCTCTCGCCCTTATGCTGATATATATCGCGATAAGATTCGAGATGTTGTCCGGCGTTGTCGCGCTCGTATGTCTTGTACACGATATTGCGATGATGTTCCTCTTTATGCTGATATTCCACATAGAGATCACAAGCACGTTCGTTGCGGCGCTCATAACCATTCTCGGATATTCAATCAACAATACGATAATAATATTCGACAAGGTCAGAGATAAAGTCAAAACGATGCCCTCGGATACTTTGCCTTCGGTAATCGCAAACGAATCGGTGCGCGATACGTTGGTTCGTTCGATCAATACGACGGGCACTACCATGCTTACCGTAGTCTCGGTCGCAATAGTCGCGGCAATTTTCGGGGTCGGGGATCTGATAATCTTCTGTCTGCCTCTTGTTGCCGGTCTTGTTGCAGGTACTTTCTCGTCTTTGCTCCTTGCGCCTTCGATCTGGGCGATGTGGAAAGAAAGACGGCTTAAGAAAGCTCCCGCGCCCGATCCTGCGACGGCAAGCGGAACGGACGTTCCCGCCGATGACTTCCTCGACGGACTCGACGCTCCTTCATCGGTTCCTTCCGGAGATAAGACGGAAAGCGAAAACGCTGCGGAAGAAAAAGCGGTCGAAAACGCGGAGTCGGTTCCCGACAATCAGGCGGATACCGATAATGAAAAATCATCGACGGCGGAAGGTGAGTCTGCCGATGCCGACGGCGAGTAATGAAAACAAAGCCTTCCGAAAAAACGGAAGGCTTTTAATTATAGGTTTTTATATATGAACACGGTTTTGAATAAAAAAAATACTGTCGAACCCGATCTGATTAAAGTACGGGAAATGTCGGACAATCTTCATATTCATAGGAGATTGGCAGAGTTATTGATTTCCCGCGGGATCGATACCGAAAAAGCCGTGTCGCGTTTTTTACATCCGTCCGAGGACGACTTCTACGATCCTTTTATGATGAAGGGTATGCGTGACGCCGTCGAGCGGATCAAAGTCGCAATGACGAATGGCGAACGTATTCTGATATACGGCGATTACGATGCCGACGGCGTTTGTTCTTCGGCGATTTTGTCGCTTTATTTCAAGTCCCGCGGTTGCGATTCATACGTTCATATTCCGAACAGAATCAACGAAGGTTACGGTCTGAACGTCAATTCGATAGAAAGCATTATCGAAGAAGTTTCGCCCGATCTTATCGTCACGTGCGATTGCGGCATTTCGGGTATAGACGAAGTGGAGCATTGCCTCGATCTCGGCGTGGATATAATCGTGACCGATCATCACGAACCCGGAAGCGTTTTACCGAATTGCGTCGTCGTCAATCCGAAGCAATCGGGCGACGAGTACCCGGATAAACTTCTTTGCGGCGCCGGAGTCGCGCTCAAGCTCGTTCAGGCGCTCGGGGGCGACGCATATCTCGAATATATCGATCTTGCGGCTGTGGCGACAATTGCCGACCTTGTTGCGCTCAGAGACGAAAACAGGCTTATCGTGCAGCTCGGATTGAAAATACTTACGGACGGAAACGGAAATATCGGATTGAAAAGGTTGCTTCGTTCTCAAGGTCTGTCCGGCAAAATTTCTTCTTCGGATATTGCATATAAAATCGCACCGCGCATAAACGCGGCGGGCAGGATGGGCGACGCTTTTCGCGCGTTTGAAATTCTGACGACGTCCGACGAGAAAACGATAGACGAGCTTATCGGCGAAATCGAAAAAGATAACGAACGCAGAAAAGAAGTGTGCGACGAGATATATGCCGAAGCGGAAACGGATCTGACTTTTGAAAATATCGTCGACAACCGCGCGATCGTGCTTGTCAATCCTTCCTGGATGAAAGGCGTTACAGGCATAGCCGCCGCAAGATTCGCGGGGGATTATAACCGTCCCGCATTCATTATTGTGGATCGTTCGGAAGAAAAAATATACAAAGGAACGGCGCGCGGGATCGCGGGTATAAATATATACGACGCTCTTTCGTATTGTTCTGATTTGCTTGTGGAGTTCGGAGGACATCCGGGCGCGGCGGGCTTTGCCGTGCACGAGGATAATATCGAGGCTTTCAGAGTACGTATAAACGAGTATATGGCGAAACAGCCCGAAAAATATTTCGTGCCTTCCGTGTCATACGATCTCGACGTCGATGAAAGCGAATGCGATAAGTCGTTTCTTTCGGCTATGGAAATGCTCGAACCCACGGGGTACGGGAATACAAAGCCGTTGTTGTGCATATCCGCAAAAGGAGTGAAATTTTCTCCGTGCAAAAATCCGCAGCATTCGCAGGTCCATATAGGAGCGCTTCAGACTTTTGCATTTTATTTTTATAACAAGAACCAGTTTCTTATGGGCTCGGACGAGAAAAAAATCGTATTGGAGCTGACGGAAGGGCTGAACGGCGGCGTTTCGGGATATATAAAATCGGTAGTGCCGTCGGAGCTTTATATAAACGACGAACTTGCCGCGGCGGCATATTTATCAATGCTGTCGGTCGAGCCCGCCGATCGATGCGAATGCGAATACTATAAGGATTCGGAATTGCGTTCGCTTCTTCCCGGGTCGATATACGGCACGTTGTTTGTGTGCGCGGATCGCGAGTCATACAACAAAACGCTTGCTTTGGGCTCGGATAAATTCGTTACTCACGATTATATGTTCCGTTCCGAAAAAAATAATTATTCCGGAATTATAGTGGCTCCGTCCTTCGACGAATCGTCGTGTCTCGGAAATTACGATAAAATCGTTTTTGTCGACGCGCCGCCGTCCGAAGCGATAATTTCGCGCTTAAACAAGCTGACTAAAGCGCGCATTTTCGTTCCGGAAAGCAAGCGTTGCCGCTTGTTCGATTCGGTGTCGACCGATCGCAACGTTTTTGCGAAATATTATTCGGCGATCGTTTCGCACGCGGAAGCGGCGAACAAAAGCGTCATTGTTTTTTATAAACGTTTTTCGCAGTTTGTCGCGGATTCCGACCCGTTGCAGTTCGTTTTTTGTCTGGCGGTATTCAAAGAGCTTGGATTTATTACGCTTTCGGGCGACGGATTGAAAGTAAATAAAGACGTGCACAGATCGCTTAACGAGTCCGCAATATATCGCTCGGCGGCAAAGGAGAGTTGAAATGCAGAGATTGCTTGCCAGATGCCAATTGATCTATACCAAAGAACATCGCGAAGTTATCGCGAAAGTGCTTGAATACGCGACGATGAAACACGATGGTCAACGCCGTGTTTCGGGCGAGCCTTATATTACGCATCCGGTTGCGGTTGCGAATATTCTGCTTGACCTGGGAATGGATTACAGCTCTATATGCGCCGCTTTACTGCACGACACCCTCGAGGATACCGACGCGACCGAAGACGACATTCGTTCGTTGTTCGGCGATACGATCACGGAACTCGTGCTCGGGGTAACAAAGCTCAAGAAAATATCTTTTACGTCAAAAGAGCAGGAGCAGGCGGAAAATTTTCGGAGAATGTTTTTTGCCATGGCAAAGGATATTCGCGTCCTTATAATCAAACTTGCCGATAGGTTGCACAATATGCGCACTATAGAAGCGCTTTCGAAAGAGCGGCAGTTTGCGCTTGCGAACGAAACGCTCGAGATATACGCCCGACTTGCGTCCCGACTCGGCTTGAGTTATATCAAATGCGAAATGGAAGATCTTTGCTTGAAAGTTCTTCATCCGGACGCATACGATTCGTTGGTTAAGGAAGTGTCGCTTAAACGTGCCGAACGTCAGGAGATCGTAGACAAACTTTGCACGACTCTTCGCGATATGATGAAAGAGCACGGCATAGTCGGAGAAGTCAGCGGCAGACCAAAGCATTTCTATAGTATTTACAAAAAGATGAGCGAAAAACATCGGACGTTCGAGCAGATCTACGATCTTACCGCCGTGCGTATCATCGTTGAAAGCGTCGAGGCGTGTTATGAAGTGCTCGGATTGATCCATTCGCGGTGGAAGCCGATCCCGGGGCGTTTCAAGGATTATATCGCCGTTCCGAAGCCGAATAATTATCAGTCGCTGCATACGACCGTCATGACCAATTACGGCACGCCGTTTGAAATACAGATCAGGACGTATGAAATGCACCGTATAGCCGAATTCGGTATCGCGGCGCATTGGAAATATAAAGAGCACGCAAATAATTCCGTATCGTCGGACGGCAGCGAGGACAGGCTCAAATGGCTTCGCGGCGTTATGGACGCGCAGGGCGAAGCCGCCGACCCGCAGGAGTTATACGAATCGCTCAAAGTCGATCTGTACGAGGGGCAGGTATTTATTTTTACGCCGAAAGGCGACGTCGTGCCGCTTCCCGAAGGCTCGACCCCGATCGATTTTGCATACAGCGTGCACAGCGAAATAGGCAACAGGTGCGTCGGAGCAAAAATCAATAACCGTATAGTACCGCTCGAAACCAAGCTCGAAACGGGTGACTACGTCGAAATCATTACGTCCAACAACTCGAAAGGACCCAGCCGCGATTGGCTGCGCGTCGTCAAGACGACTCAGGCAAGGACGAAGATACGCGCGTGGTTCAAAAAAGAGATGAAAGAGGACAATATCCATAAAGGCAGGGAAATGCTCGAACTCGAGGCAAAGCGGCTCGGATTTCAGCTCCCCGCTTTGTTGAAGCCCGAATGGCTGGATATTGTTATGCAACGTTATTCCATTTCTTCGCTTGACGATCTCTATGCTTCGATAGGTTACGGCGGATATACCGTTCATCAGATACTTCCGAAACTGATCGATTTTTATCGTCGCGAACAAAAAGCGAAACAGCCCGTCAAGCCCACCGGGTCGCTTCGCAAGCGCGACACGGGCGGCATACTCATCAACGGCGAACCCGATATGCTTTGTCATATAGGAAAATGTTGTAATCCCGTTCCGGGTGACGCTATAATCGGATATATCTCGAACGGGCGCGGCGTCACCGTTCATCGCCTCGAGTGTCCTAATCTTAAAAGCGTGGATCAGAAGAAACTTATTCCCGCATCGTGGAGCGATAAGACCGAAAGCAATTTCGTCGTGTCTTTGCAGATTCTTGCAAATAATAAAGAAAACTTTATCGTCGACGTTTCAATGGTGATTTCCGAGCTTAAACTGTCTCTCAGCTCGATAAACGGCAGGGTGGATAAAAACGATATGCTTACGCTTACCATCGGCGTAAACGTAGGCAGTCTGACCGAGATAGATACTCTTATAAAAAAACTCCGGCAGTTACCGCCCGTCCGCGAAGTGTTCAGGAGCGCCGCAGTATGACGATAGAACGAATTACGACGGGCGTTCTGTACGAGAATTGTTATCTCGTAAGCGCCGAAGGCAGAACCGACGCGGTGGCGATTGATCCCGGCGACGATTACGAGCGTATAGTTGCCGCCGCGGAACGCAAAAAATTGACGGTCAAAGCGATTTTACTTACTCATGCGCATTTCGATCATTGTAACGCGGCAAAGGCGTTTGCGGACGGCGGCGCCGAAATATATATGCATTCCGCAGAACTCGAGCTTGTGAATACGGATAAAAATATGGCAAGCGAGCTCGGCGCGCGTTTCAATAGATTCGTTCCCGACGTTTTGCTGGTCGGAGGCGAGAAAATAACGGTGTGCGGATTGACGTTTGAAGTCATTCATACACCGGGGCATACGGTCGGCGGCGTTTGCTACGTCTGCGAAAAAAACATCTTTTCCGGCGATACTTTGTTTTATCTGAGTGTGGGAAGAAGCGATTTTCCGACAGGCAGCGGAAGCGCGCTTGCCGATTCCGTCAGAAACAAATTGTTTGCCCTGGAAGGCGACTACAGAGTATATCCGGGACACGGAGACGTCACCACTTTGAATTTCGAAAGGGAAAATAACCCGTATGTCTGAGTTCGATTTTTCTTCGAACGTCGGAAAGTTCGAACCCGATCTTCTCGACGAGTTAAGGCTGTTTACATCGTTCTACAACGGCGCGGCGGTACGCGTGGATTTTCACGAATCGAACGAACTACGGGCGCGCGTAAGCGTCGGCGATTGCGCCAAAGATTTTACTTCGGAAAGCCCCGAAGGAGATGCGTTGGAGATCAAACGCATGACAAAGCGATTTCTTAAACTTGCTTTGTACGATGCGCTCTCCGATTATTACGGCGTCGAGCTTCCGTGGGGAAGTCTTACCGGCGTTCGTCCGACGCGTCTTGCCTACGATTATTTATTGCGCGGCGGAAGCCGCGACGGAATTTCTCCGTATCTTCAGAACACTTTTCGGGTAAGGAAAAAGCAGGCTGACGTTATAGAAAAAATCATAAACGTCCAGCAGCCGTATATAAAAGATCTCGGAAACAAAGTCAATTTATACGTGCACGTTCCGTATTGCGACGGCAGATGTATATACTGTTCGTTTCCCTCGGCGGATGTCAATGCGAAAAACAGTCGCCTGGATGAATATATCGACGCGCTGATAAAAGAAATCGGAGCGGTCAAAAAATTTATTTCCGAATCGGGCAGGCAAATTTTATCCGTATATATCGGCGGCGGTACTCCGTCCGTACTGAGCTATGGCGATATTCGCCGTTTGTCCGACGCAATCGACGTCCACGGCGCGGAATTTACTTTCGAAGCCGGACGACCGGACAGCATTACCGTGGACAAACTCAAAGCGATGTGGGACGGAGGCGTCACAAGAGTGTGCATAAATCCGCAGACGCTCAATGACGTTACTTTGCAAAAAATCGGGCGCAGACATACGGCCGCTCAATTTTTCGAGGCGTACGAAGCCGCGGCGGATTACGGATTCGACATCAATACGGATATAATCGCGGGACTGGCGGATGAACGCCTTGACGACTTTGTCAATACGGTCGACGGGATATACGATCTTTGTCCGGCAAACATTACGGTACATACGTTAAGTCGGAAGCGCGGCTCGGGACTCGCCGACAGCGTACTTTATTGCGCGGAGGCGGAAAAGATGACCGGATATGCGGCTGATAAGCTGAAAGCATACGAGCCGTATTATCTGTACAGACAAAAAAATATGGTCGGTAATCTCGAAAACGTCGGGTATTCGATAAAAGACCGCGAATGCATAAATAATATTACGGTTATGGAAGAACTTGTTCCCGTATACGCGTGCGGCGCCGGTAGTATTTCCAAATTGCTCGGCGGCGCAATTTCGCGTCATGCTTCGCCTAAAGACGTAGGGCTTTATTTGTCCGAATTCGACGAAAGATTGGAACAAAAGCTGAAATTTTTCTCGGGTAAAGAAAGCCGCGTATAATTTTTTGTATCGGGGTGTAAAATTTGTTTACTTTTCCGTTTCGGTATGATATACTATGTCGGTACCTTAGTTCTGGAAGTTTGGCGCTCTCCACGCCGATACTTAAGGCTGAGGCGAATAAATAATTCCATTGGGAGGTAAAACAAATGGACAAGGAAAAGAAAGCGGCTATTATCGCCAAGTTCGCAACGCACCCCGGAGATACGGGAAGCCCCGAAGTACAGATTGCGCTTCTTACGGAGAGGATCAATCATTTGACCGAACATCTTAAGGTTCACAAGAAAGATCATCATTCGCGCAGAGGTCTGTTACAGATGGTTGGTTCCAGACGTAGCTTGCTTAACTATCTGAAAGAACTTGACATCGAGAGATACAGAAAAATTGTCGCCGATTTGGATTTGAGAAAATAAAATTAAACATATCGAAGGGCGGACGAAAGTTCGCCTTTCTGTTTATGATACGCAAATAATGTTATAAGTATATAGAGGAGATATAACCGAAAATGAAAGAAGGAAACATTTTCAAAACCGAAATCGGCGGGCGCGAAATTATCGTCGAAACCGGCAAGTACGGAGAGCAGGCCAACGGACACTGCATAGTAAGATGCGGCGATACCGTGGTTATGACCAACGTATGTATGTCGGACGCGCCCAGACCCGGCATGGACTTTTTCCCGCTCGGGGTCGATTTCGAAGAAAAACTTTACGCTATCGGTAAAATACCGGGCAGCTTCAAGAGAAGAGAAGGACGGGGAAGCGACAAAGCTATTCTTACGTCGCGTCTTATAGACAGACCGCTTCGCCCGCTTTTCCCGAAAGGACTTTTCAACGACGTTACGGTCGTTTGTACCGCATTGTCTGTCGAACCCGACTGTCCTCCCGAAGTGTGGGGCATGGTCGGATCGTCGATCGCTCTGTCTATTTCGGATATTCCGTTTGCCGGACCTACCGGCGCGGTAGTAGTCGGATATGTGGACGGTAAGTACGTTATCAACCCCGATTGCAGACAGAGAGAAGCAAGCTCGATGCACGTTTACGTTGCAGGCACCGCGGACGCTATCATGATGGTCGAAGCGGGCGCTAACGAAGTGAGCGAGGAAGTTATGCTGGGCGGCATACTTTTTGCGCACGAAGAAATCAAGAAGATCGTTGCGTTCATAAACGATATCGTAGCCAAGATCGGCAAGCCCAAAAAGGAGATGCCGCTTTATCACGTTCCCGAAGATCTCGACACGGAGGTACGTAAGTTTGCGGACAAGTTGCTCGACGACGCGCTCGCGACTCACGACCGCACCGAGCGTCAGAACAACCAGGACGAAGTCGAAAGGATAACTCTCGAGCATTTCGCGGAAACTTTCCCGGATATGGAAAGGGAAATCAAAGATTCGCTTTATTATATAACCAAAGAAAAAGTACGTGCGAAAATACTCGATAAAGGCGAACGTCCGGACGGACGCGGACTCGAAGACATCAGGGATATATGGTGCGAAGTAGGTATCCTTCCCAGAGTGCACGGTTCCGCCGTATTTACCAGAGGACAGTCGCAGGCAATGTCCACCTGTACGCTCGGAACTATCGGAGATGCGCAGAAACTCGAGAATCTCGACGAGGACGACGTTAAAAAGAGATATATGCATCAGTACAATAAGATCGGAAGAGCACACGTCTGAACTCCAGTCACTTACAGGAATC
>CANDJX010000032.1 GCA_947385185.1 uncultured Clostridia bacterium | reverse complement strand
GCTTGCGAAATAAGTCGTGATACCGCGCGGCATGAGCTTGGCGATATACGTTTCGTTTATCACGTCCGTAACGTAACCTTTGAACATATCGTAGTTTATCGGAACAGGCTCCTGCATAATTTCGGCGCGGACGACGTCGAAATTATCGGCGCGCGTGAAATACTCGTCCACGGTATCGTTATAATCCTCGTACTCGAGCGCTTTACCGTCGGCAAGCTGTCTGAGTTTACCGACGAACGTATAATTCGAAGAACCGTGCTGAAAATCGCGGAAAGCTCCGAACACGCCCGTATAATCGCGCAGATCTATAAATCTGAACGCGTCGTAAAATTCCTCGAGGACTATCCAGGTCGGCAGTTCCCACTCGTTCGAATATACCAGCGCGCTGTACTCGGGAATATATACCATTACGTCGCTTCGCTTCATGAAAGAAGAATACAAATCGAGCATAAACGCGCCCGACACATAAGCGTTCTGTCCGCCGTTTATTATACGGAAAAACGAAGTATTGAACATTCCCGAGATCGTCGAGCCGTCTATACCCTGAAAAATACTGCTTCCGCCGTAAAATATTATGTTCGTTCTGTCGTCTTTACGCGTGGAATACAACAGTTCGAAACGCCGTACCGTAGTTCCTATAAGATGATTCGAATAGACGGGCGGAAGCACCGCAATCATGCGGAGATCGGACAGTTCCGCACAGCCGATGAAACTGTCGTCGTAGACGTTTTCCACGCTGTCGCACATATAGACCGTCTTAAGTCTTTCGCAGCCGACGAACGCGCGCCGTTCCACCGTCATGACGTTCCGCGAAATCACGACCTCGGTAATTCCGCTGTTTTCGAAACATCCACCAGACACGTTCCGCACGGGCAGTCCGTCGATGTTTTCGGGTATAACGACTATTTCGTCCGTTCCGATATATTTTTCGAGCGTTACTCCGGCGCGATCGTCCCCTGTCGTACGGCTCATAACGAAGTCGTCCGCAGCCGTTTCTTTCGCCCATATAACGTAGATATCCACGGTCTTTGCGTCCTCGAATATGCGACTGCCGAGCGAGTACACTCTGCCGCTTCCGTCCGGCTTTGTATTGTATTCGATCGGCACGTAGCCTTCTCGATCGAACGTTTTGAAACACCATTCGCCGAACGCCGCGGGATAAAGATATACGTCGCTCGAGAACGCATACGTCACGCTTTCGTCGCCGCTCCCCGTCACGGTTCCGCCGTTGGCGTGATAGACGATAAGTTGCATTTCGTCAGAGCGCACGAACACCGGCGTAAGTTCCGCGTCCGCGTCGGGCGGCACCGTCAGGTCATTCGCGTAAGAATAACGCGTACCGCCGTTCGTCCAGTACGTGAACGTATACCCGTCGTCCGCCGTCGCCGAGTATATTATGCCCGTGCCGACTACGGCTTTTTCCACGCTTCCGTGCTCGTAATATATCGTCGAAACATCGGATTTGCGGAAAGAAAGCGTTATGTCCTGATCCGCTGTTACGTTTTTAAGCGTAACCGTACCGTCGGCATAAGATGCGCCGCAATTGCTTGCAACGAAATAGTATCCGTCCGTTACCGTAATCCCGAAACTCACGTCGCTTCCGATCGCGACGGTCTTTTCCGAGACGCCGTTTACGGTAAAGCCTTCGCCGCGGAGCAGTCTTACGGTAGCTTCCGTTTTCCCCGCTTCCGATTTATTCTTAAGCTGAACAAACAATTCCGTATAAGCCCGCACGTTTTTTACCGTAAGTTTTCCGTCCGAATAATCCGCCTCGCCGTCGCCGAGCACCGTAATTCCGACGTATTCGTAACCGTCATCGACGACCGCGTCGAAAACCGCTTCGCCGCCGTAAACGGTTTCCGCCGAAAGTCCGTTCACCGCCTCGCCGTCCGAATATACGGTCATTCCCTCTGCCGGGTGAAGTCTGACGGTGTAGCGCGTAATGTCCGCGTCTACAATGACCGTCTGAGGCGTTCTGACGTTCTTAAGCGTCAACGTTCCGTCCTCGTACTCCGCGCCGGCGCTGTTCGAAACGTAATAACAGCCTTCGGCAAACTCCACCTCGAAACCGACGTCGCCGCCGATCCCGACCGATTTCGGATTTTCTCCGAGCACCTCATAGTATTCTCCGTCCTCGACCATGACGCGTACCGTCGGCTGCCGTTCCGCACATGCGGAAAAAGCCGTCGCCGCCGACAGTAAAGCCGCTATCAGAATCAGAGAAACTACCCTTTTCATATCAAATATCCTTCTCCGTAAGCCGTCAATCGCCTTTTACGAGATATTCGGCATACCTCGACCAGAAATACCCCGTGCCGAAATCGGACACAGTAGCGTTCACGATCACTATCCGGCACGTTTTCGGAACGCCGATCATAAGTCCGTCCGAAACCGCTATATTATCCTGACTTTTCTCGAGCACTCTTATGCGCGCAAGCGACGAACACCCGTCGAAAACGGCGTTGTCTATCTGACCTATCCCGACGGGAACGGTCACTTCTTCGAGCTCGGTGCAATCCTTGAACGCGCCCGAAAGCACGGACACGACGTACTTGTTGTCGTGAACGACGGGAAGCACTATGTTTTTAAGCAATCTCGCTTCGTCCTTAATGCCGGATATGGCGAGATATCCGCCCTCCGTTTCCGTATACTCGAAAAGTCCGGAATCCGTATACGGCAACGTCGTATCTATTTCGCGCTGAACGTAAACGGGATCGGGCGGCGCGGGCAATTCGAAATTCACAGCCGAGGTATCGCCTTCGGCGCGCTTTAAGTCGCGCACGAGCATGGCGGTGCGAAGCGCCGCCCCGCTGTCGTTGAGGTGAAAGTTCGTATCGTAAAAATAACGGTAATCGAGCACGTACGCGTAAGGATCGGAAATTACCTCGCAATCGAGTTTCCGCGAAAGATACCCGTAATATTCTTCGGTATCGGCGCGAAGCGTTTTACTGTCCGCCGCCCTGCCGTTTACGGGCGCGAACGAATAGTATACGCGAACGCCGCGGGCGCGGCAGTACCCGACGTAATCGTTGACGTAATCTATAAATTCGTCCGAAACGTCGCCGACGTCGAAACGGACGCGATCGCTTAAATACCCCGTCGCGAGCACGTTGCCGTTACGCGGGAACAGATCTCTGCCTATCTCGCCGTAAGAATTCACCGAAGAATTGCTGTATACTCCGCTTATATCGAATTCCTCGCCCGAGCGCAAATTTTGCAGTTTGGTAAGCGCGAACCCCCACGACGCGCCCATAATGTCGCCTATATTGTCGAACGCCGTATGCGAAAGGAGATCGAACCGTTCTTCCGTCGCTTTGAGCATAGATTCCGCGCCGAAATAAAGAGAAAGCGATTCGGGAGATATTTCGGGAGCAATCACGACGGTATCGCCGCTCCTCAGATTCGCTTTGGAAAGGTCGATCATTACTTTTACGCCGAACGACCCATACAGCCCGAACGCGACCGACGGCTTGCCGTAAAGCTTCCCGAACAGCTCGCTGTCCAGCCCGAAAGCAACGCTCGAGCCGCCGACAACGACGACTTTCGGTTCGTTTACCGCGCAAAGCCTGTCGTACTGTTTTGCGAGCGCGGCGTAATAAGTTTCCGAATACTGCGCGCCCGTCGCCGCAAGCACGCAAGGCACCGCAACGAACGGGAGCGCGGCGGCTATGACAAAACACAATATGAACGCTATGATTTTTTTCATGCCGCCTCCTAAAACTGAAAATAAATAAAGCCGGACGACTGTCCCGAAGCAATAAGCAGCAGCCATGCGACGGCAATCAGCCAGATTATATAAATATAACCCGTATTGACGAGCGCCGCCTTTTCTCCCGCGAGCACGTCGTTGCCGCGGGTCTGAATAATGAATTTATCCGCGACGAACATAACTGCGATGACGAGCGCCGCCGTTATCGCGCCGACGACGTCAATTCCCATAAGCGAGAACGTCCCCGTAAAATACTCCGCGGAAAAAGACCAGTCCGAAAAAAGTTTGCCGAAAAACGTAAAAGCATTGCCGACGGTATTCGATCTGAACATCACAAGCCCGAGAAGAAGGATCGCGTTCGTTTTCAGGATACGCAGCCACCTCGTTCCGTCGCCGTTTTCTTTCAGACCGAACTTTGAGCAGAACGCGCTTTTCGGCTTTTTGAGCGCGCCCTCGAGCACCTGACATATACCGTTGTAAAGTCCCCATATAACGAAAGTCCAGTTCGCGCCGTGCCACAAGCCGCTTATGAAGAACACTATGATAAGATTGATATAAATCCGTGCTTTCAGATGTTTTTTCCCTATCGCCCGATAGTTGAGCGGGAGATAAATATAATCTCTGAACCAGCTGTTGAGCGAAATATGCCAACGCGACCAGAGTTCGTCGAGGCTTTCGGACGCAAGCGGTCTGTCGAAATTGACGGTAAGCTCTATGCCCATCATTTTGGCGCACCCCGTCGCGATGTCCGAATAGCCCGAAAAATCGCAGTATATCTGCACCATAAAAAGAAGCGTCGCGAGCAGTACGGACATACCCGTCGCCTGTCCGGGATCCGCCGCGTTATACACGGCGTTGACGTATACCGAAAGAGTATCGGCTACGACGACTTTTTTCACGAACCCCGCCGCCATTATTTTGAAACCGCGCAAAAGGTTGTCTTTATCCGGCTTGTGTTCGGTTTTGAGCTGCGGGATAAGATCCTGCGGTCGCTCGATCGGACCGGCTACGAGCTGCGGGAAAAACGACACGAACAGCGCGAAATATCCGATATGTTTTTCGGCTTCGATAGTGCCGCGATATACGTCGATGACGTAAGAAAGCGTCTGGAACGTATAAAACGATATGCCGACGGGAAGTATAAGTTCGAGAAAGAAATCGTCGGCTTCGCCGCCGAATAAACGGATGAGCGACGTAATGCTGCCGGAAAGGAAATTGAAATATTTGAAGAATATCAGAAAGCCTATGCAAACGACGAGCGCAAGCACGAGCAGAAGATTCTTTATCCACTGCTTTTCCGTCCTTTCGATCAAAAGCCCGGCGAGATACGAAACCAGCGTAGTGGTCAGAATGAGAAAAATAAGCGCAAAGTTCCAGTACGCGTAAAAGAAATAGCTTGCTATGAGAAGCATCGCCCAACGAATCTTAAAAGGCAGAACGTAATACAGAACGAGCACGACGGCAAGATAAATCAAAAAAACGAGCGAATTGAAACTCATTTCTCCTCCTCTTCCGCGCCGCCCCGTTCCGGGCTTTCCTGCGGAGACGCGACGGATGCGGCATTTTTCTTTTTACGCAGCCTCGAGGCTATAAGCCGCGCGAAAAAATATGCCGCGACGGATGCGGACAGAAACACGAGCATCTGTTCGAGCGTCGAGCCGACGAGAAGGAGCGCCACGGACGCGGCGATATGCAAAACGATCGTCGCAATGCCGAGAACGGTCGATTGCGCCGCAAAAGCGAAAAAATGCAACGCCGCCGCGGCAACGATACATATTACGATTATCCACCAGACATTCAAAACGTCATTGACCCATGATCGCCGCGATCCCGTCCACGACGTCGCCGACCGTTCTGAATTTCAGTATGTCTTTCATTCTGAACTTGACCGAAAAAGTTTTCGAGAGTTTGGCAAGGAAAGTCACCTGCCCCATACTGTCCCACGATTTTAAGTCGGAAAGCACCGTCTGCGCCGAAAGCGGCGTGTCGTCGTCGAAAACCTCACGGTAATCGGCGACCGTTTTATCGAATATTTCCTGTTTGTCCATATGTTTCTCCGTCGGCGCGCGGTCATTCCGCATAACGCCGCCTGTCGATTTTTCCGTTTGCATTCCGAACGACGCTGTCGGCAAACTCGATGATCTTCGGTGTTTTATATCCCTCGATTCGGGAAGAAAGATACCGTTTCAACGCGGCTTTATCGCATTTTTCTCCGCTCTTTGCGACGACGAGGAGAGTCACTATCCTGCCGAAAGTTTCGTCTTTTCTGCCGAAGCACACGCAGTCTTTTACAAGCCCCGATTCGAGCGCGACGTTTTCGACTTCGGACGGGTTGATTTTGTGTCCGCCCGAAATTATCACGTCGCCCGCCCGTCCCGCAATGCACAGATATCCTTCCTCGTCCATGTAGCCGTAATCGCTCATCGTCACGCTGTCGCCGCTTCCGACCGGCGCCGTCTTTCCCCGACCGCGCCAATAACCGCGCATAAGCGCGTCCGATCGCACCGTTATGTATGCCGGCTCGTCCGCCGTAGCCCCGACTTCGTTGCCCGAACCGTCCGTGAACAGCACCGCAACGCCGGGAGCGGGCTTTCCGACGCGGTCGTCCGTCGCGCCGAGCGCGGAAAATTCGTAACAGCTTATCTCACCCGTTTCGGTGGAAGCATACACGATAAAAAGTCTGACCGACGGCAACAGCGATATGAGCTCGGTCTGACGGGCGCGCGGCAGTTTTTCGCCGCCTATCTCGATGAACTTCAAACGGTCTGCGCGGGACGCGAATTCGTCCGGATCGAGCGCGATCAGATAATTCAGCGCGGACGGCGTAAGCGTGAACGAATTCACGCCGTCGTTATCGATCGCGGCGTAGAACGCGCCGAGGTCGGTCAGTCCGTCGAGCAAAACCGCCGTGCCGCCGTTGTAAAGAACGCAGGTGCACCTGCCCACCGAAAGCAAATGATTCATGGGCGCAGGCAAAGCCATCACGGTATCGACGCCGTACGGGATCCCCGTACCCCGGACGGCGGGCGATATAAAATATTTGTGATCGAGCACGACGCCTTTGGCTTTTCCGGTAGTGCCCGTCGTAAAAAGTATCTGACCTACGTCGCGGGCGGACGGGAAAGAAAAAACCTCGTTCGGGTCGAAATGCTCCCTTGCGAGCGCAGTCACTTCGCGGCTCGGTATAAACACGCTTGTCCGCCCGAACGCGTCTGCGTCCGCGTCCGTCGAAACTACGGCGAAAGCGCCGCCGAGCGCGGAGCACACGTCGGATATTCCGTCCGTTGAGCAGTCTTTTTCGAGCGGCACGAAAACGCCGCCCGCGAGATGAACGCCGAAAAACGCCGCCCAGTACCAAACCGCCGCCGACGCTCTGCAAACGATAAAATCGCCTTTTTTTATTCCGATCCCTTTTAAGTACGAACAGAACCCGCGCGCAAGAGCATACAACCCGTAGTACGAAATTCGCTCGTCATGCGCGATTATCGCCGTTTTGTCGGGTTGCGACTTCGCAAGAATCGCAAGTTGTCCGACTACGCTGTCCGCCATACTCCCCTCCGCAGTTGACATAGTCCTTTATTATACGCCGTTATTATACCGCTTGCGCCCGCGGCAGTCAATAGCCGTGGCACAGACGGGTAACAAAACGCCCCCGTTGGCAACATATTTCGGGCGTAAAACAAAGGCGAAATCCGGCAAGTAAAATAAAACAAGCGATAAGACCGACGGCAAAACGAAAGCATGGACTGCAGCAAAACGAAAACGCAAACCGCAAAAAAGCTATAGCATGGATCGCGGCAAGACGAAAACGCAAACCGCGGCAAAGAAACAAAAAGAAACAAAAAGAAACAAAAAAACGACCCTCCCGCCGTTTTCGGCGAAAGGGTCGCGGTTGCGTGCGTCGAAGGGATGATTCGGCGCTGATGAGGGGCAATTTTAATTCTTTATTCTTTGCTTACCTCTATGGCTTCGTCTGCTTTCTCTTTATCTTTCTTCGCCTGCTTCAATGCGCTCCAGATAGCGAAGAAGCCCCAGATGACGGCGCCGATAATGATACCGATGCCGAGGAAGAAGATCAGAAGTTCCCACCAAGCATAATAGGTGATGTAATATCCGCCTTCGCCGCAGCCGTTCATACCGTTCGAACGGACGGAGGTGTAAAGGATATTCTTGACGCTGTTACGAAGCACGACGTAGTCGGCAGCGGTTTCGGCTGTCCAGGGCTTCGGCGTGGTAGCGAGGTTGAGGTCGCCGCCTGCGTAAGCCATCTGCTTGGTATCCATGAAAGGCTCGGTGTTGAAGTCGGTGATGACCAGACCTCTGAATCCCCATTCGTTTCTGAGGATCTCGGTAAGGAGACGATAGTCGCCGCCCGTCCAGAGCGAACCGATACGGTTGAACGAGGACATCATGCCGAGCGCGCCGCCTTCCTTGACCGCGATCTCGAAAGGCTTGAGGTAAATCTCGCGGAGCGACTGTTCGGTGAGCCAGGTGCATACGCCCGAACGGTTGGTTTCCTGATCGTTCACCGCGAAATGCTTGATCTGGCAATAAACGCCCTTGCTGCGGCAGCCCTTAACGACTTCTGCGGCGAGCTTACCCGAGATGAACGGGTCTTCGCTGTAGTACTCGAAGTTTCTGCCCGAGAACGGCGTGCGGTGGATATTGATAGCGGGAGCATACCAGCCGGCGTAAGGTCTGCCGTCTGCTCTGACGTTACCGATGATACCCTCGTTACCTACGGACTTGCCCATTTCGTAAGCAAGTTCTACGTTCCAGGTCGCCGCGATCACGCATTCGCTCGCATACGAGCAGGTGCGGTAAACGGGGTTCTGCGCCTCGACCTGAGCCATGAAGTAAACGAATCCTACGGGTCCGTCGGTAGAGAACATAGGCAGGACGCCTATACTCGACAGAGCGTCGGTCTTGAACGCGCCGTTCATCGTGTAGCTCATCATTTCGTTAATGGTCAGAAGGTCGAGGTAAGCGTCCCAACCCTCGTCGTCGTAGCTGACGTCGACGGTGCCGACCTCGTCGCGAATAACTTCGTCGTTTTCGTCGAACTTAATGAGCTTATAGATTTCCAACGTAGCGGCGGGCGAAACGACGGTTGCCTGGTTAGGTCTGATTACGTTCGGATCGTTTACGATAGGATTGTTCGTCGCCGTACTCTTGATCTGATTCATGAGTTCGGGCGAAATAGTGCGCGAAGCGTCGCCGTTGGCGCCGAGGGACTCGTTTACGGGGAAAGTGCCCGTCCAGTCGTTTCTGGAAAGCTGGCTCTCGAAGCCGCCTTCCGTAGCGAAACTTACGTCATCGTAGCGGTTGACAACGTCGGTGCCGGTTACGGGGTCTTTCTTGTACTGAACGTTGGTCGAAAGCGTGAAACTGCGGCTTGCGACTTCATCGTGCGAGTTTTTCATGACTCTTACGGTGTAAGCGCCCGCGTCGAGTTCGTATCCTCTGAACTCGTTGTCGTTCGCGTCGTTATAATCATACGAAGCGAAGTCGTAGCCCTTGAACGTAACGGTCACCGGTTTCGTCTCGCCGGGAGCGAGGAGAGGAGTCTTGGCGAAGCCCGCGAGGGTGACGTACGACTTCTCGATTTTGCCCGGTTCGTAAGGAGCGGTAACATAGACTTCTACGACGTCCTTGCCGGAGTACTGCGTGCCGCTGTTCGTGACGTTCACGGTAAGGCTGAATTCGTGATCGTTCTCACCCGTCCAGCTAAACGAAGCGTCTGCGTCGAAACCGAAATCCACGTCCCAGTCGAAAGTCGTGTAAGACAGACCGTAACCGAACGGGAATACGACGTTGTCGTCATACCAGGACTCGTTGCCGTAGCCGCGGGTCTCGTAATAGCGATAGCCCACGTATATGCTCTCCTCGTAATCGACGAAGTGCTCGGGAATCGAAGGCTTCGAGCCGTCGGACACAAGGTACGTGTTGCCGTTAGTGACAAGCTGGTCTGCAAAGTTCTGATACGTAGGATCTTTGGTGAAATCTCTCTGATAGGTGTCGATGGTTCTGCCCGAAGGGGTAACCTGACCTTTGAGGACTCTGCCGAGCGCGTTGATACCCGACCAACCCGGGCTGCCTATCCAGAGGGCGGCGTCGATTTTGGCGTCGATGCCTGCCATACCGTCCACGAGCGTATCGTCATGGTCTGCGGCGGGATCGAGGAAACCGAGCTCCATAGATGTCGAGCAGTTTACGATAAGGACGACTTTATCGAATTCGTTGCAAACGTTGACGAGAAGATCCTGTTCGTTTTTGTCAAGCTCGAGATAGTGGTCGGCTTCGTTCAGTGCGCCTTCGGTATCGATCATCGTACGGGGCAGGTCGAACGACTCGCCGCCGATACGGGATATAACCACAAGCGCCGCGGCGTTATACTCGTTGTAGCTGTCCCTGACCGCCTGAGTATAGCTCGAGTACGGCGTTTCGCCGGTAGCAAAACCGGGAAGCGTACTGCGTTGCATGTCGAGCGTAGGCGATTCGGGTCTGCCGGAGCCGGACGCATTGTCGTTTTCGTAGAATTCCTTAAGTACGTTATTATACTTAAAGCCCGCAGCCTCGAGGCTGTCGAAGATCGTCGGGGTTTCCGAAGTCACGGTAAACGCGCCCGAACCCGAACCGCCGTATGCGAGATTGACCGAGTTTTTGCCGAACACCGAAATTTTACTGCCTTCGGCGAGCGGGAGGGCGTTATCCTCGTTTTTAAGCATTATGATGCCTTCTTCGCTTATGCGTTCATTGACGAGGTTGGACTTGGTGAAAGCGTCATCCTTGTCTAAGTAATCGGATACGTAATACGTACCGCCGCCGAATGACTTATTGAGTCTGGGTCCGAGCGCGGTCGTAAAGAGCTGAAACAGCGCGGTTTCCGCAAGAATACCGATCACGGCGATGAGCACTATCAACGAAACCGAAACAATGAACCATATACGAGATCTCTTATACTTGAATATCGTTTTGATAAAATTCATAATTTCTCCTGTTATACATAAATTTCTTTGCTTTTATCCCCCGCTCCGCCTTTTACGGCGGAGCGGCGAATAATCAAGCGTTATTACTGACCGAACTCGTTTGACGTCATAGGAATCCACGTCAGATTTGCCGACGTAGTCACCTTAATGCAGTCGATAACGGGCGCGGTACCCGACATCGTTCCGCCCATACCGTGGTTGTTCGCGGTAATGAAGGAGAATACGTTCATTCCCTTTTTGAGCGACAGATTGGTCGCAAGCACATGGTCGGAGAAAGGTCTTCTGACCGAAGCATGACCGGTGGTATCCGTAATTTCGATGGTCTCGTAATTGATGGGCTCGTTGTTGAGCGTGATGGCGTACTGCGAGTATAACGTTCCGCTCCACGTCGTACCTTCGTTCAGTACGGGATCGATCGCGAAAGGAGCGTTCTCGCACGTGATTCTGAATACGAGCGTTGCATCCGAAACGGCGCGGTCGGAAGTGATCAGGAAGTTGATCGACAATCCCTGAGCGTACAGATACGTTACGTAATACCCGTTGCTTGCATTCATTCCTTCCATTCCCGGAGGAGGAGGATCGACCATGTTCGGACCTACCGAACCGCCGGACGCGCCCATGCCCTGCAAAGGTTCGCCCGTGATGGGATCGGTAAGGCTGACGTGCTCTGCCTCGAATACGTACATACCCGTCCACTTTGCATAAATCGTGACGTTGCCCGAGATCTCGGTGGCGAAGTCATATTCTGTCGTGCATTCGGCGTCTGTGTACCAGCCTCCGAATACGAAGCCGGACGCCTGATGACCTTTTTCGGTCACGTTCGCTCTCGTCGGATCTGCGGGACGGGATACTGCGTAGCCTGCGGGGATCGTCTTTGTATCGGTCACCGTGTTTCCGGCGTTATAGTCGAATGTAACGGTATGCGTTGCGGTACTGTCGGACGCCCACATAGCGTAAAGCGTCAGACTGCCGGAAACCGGCGTATTGAAGTCATACGGCGTAGTTCCGTTTGCGCTCAAGCTCCAACCTGCGAAGACGTAATCCGTTCTCGCGTCGGGAACGACCGACCAATCGGCTTTGCCGCCGACGGTAGGCGCGCTCTTGTCCGTGCCGCCCGTATAGTTCGCTACATACGTTACGCCGAACGACTGAGTCCAACCCGCGTGCAATGCGAGGTTGCTTGTGATCGGAGTAAGCGCGAAGTCGAACAGTTCGTCATTCGCGGTATACCAGCCCGTAAAGCTCCATTCCGGTCTGGACGGATCGTCCGGCGCTTCCGCGTGCTCGTTGATATACACGTCCTGCGACGGGATCGGAGTCCCGCCTTCGTAGCCGAGGTCGAAAGTGACGGTGAATTTCTGTCTGCCGACCTGAATCTTATAACTTGTCCTTGCTTTGTCAAAAACAACAGACACAAGCTTTTCGCCTTCCGAAGTCATATCGGGCAGGGTTACCGTGACACGTTCGTCGCTAAGCGCGACGTCCTCCGTCGTATCGTCTTTATACGTAACGGAAAGCACGCCGCCGGTTACGTCCAACTCATTATCGTTTAAGGCGTAATACAGCTTATCGGGATTGGTCTTAACCGCAAGCTCCTTGACTCTGGAAAGTTGCACCTCTTGTCCGCAGTTGTCGCATCTGCCGTTTCCGTCCCTGTCTATGTGACTTATACACGTAAGACTCATGGCGCAAGCGCCGAACGAAAAAACGAAAGTGCAAACGAGCGCGATAAGCAGCAATTTCATTAGCTTCTTCATCTTTTACAAGTTCCTCCTATTTTTATAGAACTTTTATATATACTCCGCCGTGATTTCCGACGGCTTATTTTCGATATTTTTTCATTTTCTTTTCCGCCGAAACCGGTCCGAGCCTAAAATACAGCCGACCGCACGGCGTCTGTGAGACGATTTCGCAAATATTCCGACGCCATGGGGGAAAGACGCCTGTCTTTCCCCCACCCGCGATCGGAATTCCGTGTTACGGAATCTTTATATTAGTCTTCTTTCTTGCATTTTGCGGCTTTTGCGATTGCAAAGCCGACGAATGCAAGTCCGAGTACGGCTACGAGTACGATCGAGGTCGTTCCTACGAACGATCCGCAACCGCCCTCGGGAGCGGGAGCGGGAGCGCCGGGATCGCCGGGATCGCCCTTGTCGCCCTTAAGGTCGCTGACGTTGGCAACCTTTACCCATTCGCCGCCGTTGATCTTTGCCTGTATCTCGCCGTTTTCTACGCGGAACTCGATGGAATCGGGAATCGCTTCGAACTTAGCCGTAATTACCGTATCCGCGGTAATAGCGGTATCGAAGTCGAACGCGTCGTCGCCGACGTACCAGCCTACGAAGCGCTGTCCCTCGGGTGCCTCGGGATCTGCGGGCTTGGTAAGTTTGGAGCCGCTTTCGATCTTCTGAGCCACGCCGTTGACGGTTACGGTAACGACGTTACCTACGGTAAGAGTGAACGTGCTGCTGTAACGCGCCGTCGAGTCGGTCGGCCTGTTCGAGCTGATTGTACGGGTAACGACTGCATACGTAACCGTTACTTTATACTCGCCGCCCGCCGTGGGAGTACCGGAGATCTTTCCGGTAGCCGCGTCGAACGTAAGTCCGGCGGGAAGTCCGGTAACGCTCGGCGTTACGGATACGGTTCCTGCCTGATTTGCTCCGAGATTGGGAGTAGGAGCCCAGAAGTCCTGAGATACCGTAGCCTCGTAAGCCGTATCCTTGGCAAGAGTCAGGCTTCCGGTATAAGTTACGGGTTCTACTACTTTGACGTCGAATTTTACGGTCTTGTTAGCCCAACCGTCATAGCTTGCTTTGATTTTTACAAAGCCGCTTCCGAACTGAGCTTTGTTGCTCGTGAACGTAAGGTTGTTTATATTGAAGCGTACGCCTTCGGGAAGGTTGGATTCCACGAGTTCGTACGAAACGTCGGAGCCCGCCGCGAACGTCGCGTTGATCGTTCTGGTACCCGAAGCGTTTGCGGGAAGCGTGATCGTCTGAGCCGCAAAGTTCTTCTGGAAGTCCGCGCCGTTGTCGATGGCGTTCGAACGTACGTGCGTGTACAGAAGCTCCATAGCGCGGGTTCTCGCGTAGTAGTACTGGATCTTCATCAGCTCTGCGCCGTTGCCGGTAGTATCGTCGCTGGTGAGGAACTCCGTGGTGGAGTACGAAGGAACCCAGATAACGTTACCCGACTGATCGGTGCTTTGTTTCATCGTGACTTTACCTACTTTTACGCCGCCCTTGCCGTTACGAAGCGCGGGATCCCACTGTCCGCCGCCGCGAGCGTTTGCCGCACGGTCGCCGAGAGGAATGTTGTTACCCGAGATCGGAAGAGCGTCGTGTAGGGAAAGAGTGTGCTTGTCAGTGTAGA
>CANDJX010000031.1 GCA_947385185.1 uncultured Clostridia bacterium | reverse complement strand
TGTCGTATCCTTTCCAAGGTTTCCACTTTTATTAAAAACAATATAAACAAAAAGCTCGAGTTTATGCAAGGAACAGTTACGTACTCCGCACGGGGTTTCCACTATAAAATAAAAAATAAAACCGCATATAAAAAGTAAAGATTTCAAAAGGAAAATTCCTTTTATTCCGATCTTACTTCCTGTTCTTCGCCCACTCTTTCATGCGTAGTTCGGTGTCGAGAATACGTTTTCTTATGCGGAAATTCTTCGGCGTAACTTCGAGAAGTTCGTCGTCGGCGAGGAATTCTATCGCCTGCTCGAGCGAAAGCTGTTTGCACGGAACAAGGCGGAGCGCGTCGTCGGACGCCGAAGAACGCGTGTTCGTAAGCTGTTTGCGCTTGCATACGTTGACGACTATATCGTCGCCCTTGGGCGATTCTCCGACTACCATTCCCTGATAAACGGGCACGCCCGCGCCGATAAACAGCGGTCCGCGCTCCTGTGCGTTGAACAGCCCGTAAGTGACGGACTCGCCCGTTTCGTGCGCGATAAGCGAACCGGACGGACGGCGGTTGATCTCGCCGCGGTATGCGTCGTATTTATCGAACACCGTGTTCATTATACCCTCGCCCTTCGTGTCGGTCAGGAATTCCGACTTATATCCGAACAGCCCGCGGGAAGGCACGGAAAATTCCAGACGCATACGCGAACCTTTCGGAGTCATAGCCACAAGCTCGCCCTTCCGTACGCCCATTTTTTCCATGACAATACCGACGCTTTCTTCGGGAACGTCCGCGATAAGCGTATCGATAGGTTCGCACTTCACGCCGTCGATTTCTTTTATAAGCACTTTGGGCATCGATACTTGAAATTCGTAACCCTCGCGGCGCATACTCTCGATAAGTATGGAAAGGTGCATTTCGCCTCTGCCGCAAACGACGAACGATTCGGCGGAATCGCCGTCCGATACGCGGAGCGAAACGTCTTTTATCGCTTCTTTATACAGTCTTGCGCGGAGATGACGGGACGTAACGAATTTTCCTTCCTTGCCCGCGAACGGAGAATTATTGACCATAAAGGTCATTTCCACGCTCGGTTCGCTGATTTTGGGGAACTCGATCGCCTCGGGAGCTTCGGGCGCGCAAAGCGTATCGCCTATGGTCACGCCCTCGACGCCGGACACGCACACTATATCCCCGACCGTCGCCGTTTCGACCGCCGTCCGCGCAAGCCCTTCAAACTGATAAATATTCGACACTTTGGCGCGCACCGGTTCATGATCTGAATGGTAATTGACCAGGACCACCTGCTGTCCCGTTTTAAGCGAACCGCGCTCCACTCTGCCGATGCCTATGCTTCCGACGTATTCGGAATAATCGAGCGCGGAAACGAGCATCTGAAGCGGCGCGGTTTCGTCGCCTTCGGGAGGAGGAATATGCGACACGATCGTATCGAACAACGGAGTAAGGTCCGTACCCGGTTCGCCGATCTTAAGCGACGCCGCGCCCGTGCGCGCCGAGCAGAACACTATCGGACTGTCGAGCTGTTCGTCGGTCGCATCGAGTTCCATGAAAAGCTCGAGCACTTCGTCCACTACCTCTGCGGGACGAGCGTCGGGTCTGTCCATTTTATTGACGACGACCACGACGGGCAGACCGAGCTCGAGCGCGTGACCGAGCACGAACCGCGTCTGAGGCATAGTCCCCTCGAACGAATCGACGAGAAGGACTACGCCGTTTACCATTTTGAGTATGCGCTCGACCTCGCCGCCGAAGTCGGCGTGACCCGGGGTGTCCACCACGTTGATTTTATAATCCTTATAGTGGACGGACGTGTTTTTCGCAAGGATCGTAATGCCGCGTTCGCGTTCGAGATCGTTCGAATCCATTACGCGCTCGGGGGCAGTCTGATTGGTGCGGAATGCTCCGCCCTGTTTAAGCATCTGGTCGACAAGCGTTGTTTTGCCGTGATCGACGTGCGCTATAATCGCTACGTTTCTGATTTTTTCGTTAATCATATTTCTTCTTCGTTATAATAAAATTTGATTTCATATCATAAATCGGCGAGTTCGTCGGGAGAATGCAGGAACACGTTTCCGCCTGCGGCGCGAAGCTGCGATTCGGTGCGGAAGCCCCAGAGCACGTTTACTATATCTATCCCCGCGCCGCGCGCCATGGCTATGTCCGGCTCGCCGTCGCCGACCATCACGCAATCGGATCTTTCGCTTCCGAGCGCGCGCATTGCCGCGAAAAGCATATCCGGCGCGGGCTTTTTCGGCATGGTTTCGGTCACGCCGAAGTATTCCGTAACGTACGGATAAAAGAATTTTTTGCAAAGCACTTTCACCGCCGCGTCGTCTTTATTCGACACGATCGCAAGCTTGCGCCCTTTTTCGTGAAGAATTTTCAGGCTGTCGACGACCCCGCCGTACGGCGCGGTGTTATCTTCGAGATGTTCGGCGTAATATTCGGTAAAATATTTCAGCGCGTCCGAGCTTTTTTCGCCGCCGGTCGCACGTTCCATAAGCACGGCGTAACCGTCGCCGAGGAACGACGCGACTTCTTTGGGAGTGCGTCCGGGCAGACCGACGCGGCTCAACGCATGATTGACCGACCGCGAAAGGTCGGTAAGCGTATCGAGCAACGTCCCGTCGAGATCGAAAAGTACGGTATTCTTCATATATTCACCTCAAAGCAGTCTTTTAAGAAATTGTCCGGTGTACGAATTCTCTTTCCGCGCGATAGTTTCGGGAGTGCCGGCGGCGACTATAGTGCCGCCTCTGTCGCCGCCCTCGGGTCCGACGTCTATTATCCAGTCCGCGGTTTTTATCACGTCGAGATTGTGTTCGATCACGACGACGGTGTTTCCGCTTCCGACCAGCCGCCCGAGTATCGCTATAAGTTTCGCGACGTCGGCAGAATGAAGTCCGGTCGTGGGCTCGTCGAGGACGTAAAGCGTTTTGTTCGTCGGACGTTTGGCAAGCTCGGTCGCAAGTTTGACGCGCTGGGCTTCGCCGCCCGACAGCGTCGTAGCCGACTGCCCGAGTTTGACGTATCCGAGCCCCACGTCGTACAGCGTTTTTATTTTGGAGTATATTCCCTGTTGGTTTTCGAAAAATTCGCAAGCCTGTTCTATCGTCATTTCGAGCACGTCGTAAATGCTTTTGCCTTTATACGTGACCTGCAACGTTTCGCGGTTATACCGCTTGCCGCCGCACACCTCGCACGGCACGTAAACGTCGGAAAGGAAATGCATTTCGATTTTCCTTATGCCGTCGCCCTCGCATGCTTCGCAACGCCCGCCCTTGATATTGAACGAGAAACGCCCCGCGTTATATCCGCGTTCCATTGCGTCCGGAGTGCGCGCGAAAAGCTCGCGTATCTGCGTGAACGCGCCGGTGTACGTAGCGGGGTTCGACCGCGGCGTGCGACCTATCGGCGACTGATCGATGCATATGACCTTGTCTATATTCTCGAGCCCGTCTATCCTGTCGTATTTGCCCTCGGTAAGCCGCGTACCGTTCGTACGGTTGGATACGGCGGGATAAAGTATCTGGTTGACTATCGAGCTTTTACCCGACCCGGACACGCCCGTGACCGCAGTCAGTACGCCGACGGGGATCTCGACGTCTATGTTTTTCAGATTGTTCTGTTTCGCGCCGCGGATAATCATCGACTCCGTCCAGTCGCGGCGTTCGGCGGGCACTTCGATTTTTTTTCTTCCGGACAGATAATCGCCGGTAATGGAATTCGTACAAGCGGCGACCTCGTCGGGCGTGCCTGCGGCGACCACTTCGCCGCCGTGTATTCCCGCGCCCGGTCCGATATCTACCAGCCAGTCCGCGGCGCGCATGGTATCCTCGTCGTGCTCGACGACAACGAGAGTGTTGCCGAGATCGCGCAGGCTTTTAAGCGTGTCGATAAGTTTCGTATTGTCGCGTTGGTGAAGTCCGATTGACGGCTCGTCGAGAATATATACCACTCCGGTAAGTCCGCTGCCTATCTGCGTTGCAAGGCGTATTCGCTGAGCCTCGCCGCCCGACAGCGTGGTCGCGCTCCGTCCGAGCGTAAGATATTCGAGTCCGACGTTCAGAAGGAATTTAAGACGCGCGTTTATCTCTTTGAGAATGGGCGCGGCGATTATCGTCTGCGCATGACCGAGCGTAACGCCCTTGAGAAACTCCGCAAGGTCGGAAACAGACATGGAACACAATTCGTGAATATTTTTGCCTCCTATGCGGACGGACAGAGCTTCGGATTTCAGCCGCCTGCCTTCGCATACGGGGCACGGCATTTCGCGGATATATTTTTCGATCTCGCGCTTTGCCGCTTCGCTCGTGCTCGTGCGGTAACGCCGTTCGAGATTGGTCACCACGCCTTCGTAATGACGCTTGAACGAGTACGAGAAATTCTCGCTTCCGAGCGTGACCTTTACTTCGGAGTTGTCGCCGTATAAAAGAATTTTCCTTATGTTTTCGGGCAGGTCGCGGAACGGCGTGTCGAGCGAAAACCCGTATTTTTCGGACAGCGCGGAAAACATCTGCAAAGTCGTCTTTGCCGAATCGAAGTTCCAGCCTGTGACTGTAATCGCGCCGTCGCGCAGGCTCCTGCTTCCGTCGCCGTAGATCAGCGCGGGATCGATAACCTGCTTAAAGCCGAGTCCCGAGCATTCCGGGCAAGCGCCGTACGGCGAGTTAAACGAGAACAGTTTGGGCTCGATCTCGGGCAAAGACACGCCGCAGTCGACGCACGCGTATTTGGTATTGTACAGCGTTTCTACACCGCCGTTGTCTATGACGACTATGCCGTCGGCGAGCTTGAGCGCCGTTTCGATCGAATCGGTCAGGCGCTTTTCCACGCCTTCTTTGAGCACGATACGGTCGACGCTTACGCTTATGTTATGTTTGACCTGCTTGTCGAGCGCAATTTCGTCCTCGCCGAGCATTTTCATTTCTCCGTCGATTTTAACGCGCACGAAACCTTGCTTTTGGTACGAGGCAAGCTCCTTTTTATACTCGCCCTTTTTTCCGCGCGCTACGGGCGCGAGGACAGTAAGGCGGCTTCCTTCCCCCATTGCGAGCACCGCATCGACAATCTGGTCGATCGTCTGCTGCGAAACGGGCTTGCCGCACTTCGGGCAATGCACCGTTCCAGCTTTGGCGAAAAGCAGTCTGAAATAATCGTAAATTTCGGTAACGGTACCGACGGTCGAACGCGGGTTGTGCGACGTGGTTTTCTGATCGATAGATATTGCCGGAGAAAGCCCGTCTATCGACTCCACGTCCGGTTTCGTCACCTGTCCGAGGAACATTCTGGCGTACGACGAAAGGCTTTCCACGTATCTGCGCTTGCCCTCGGCGTAAATCGTATCGAACGCAAGCGAGCTCTTGCCGCTCCCGGACAGTCCGGTGAATACGGTAAGCGAGTCATGCGGAATATCGAGATCGATATTTTTCAGGTTGTTTTCGCGTGCTCCGCGGATTCTGATATACTTCATTCGTTTATCCTCTTCGGCATTGCCACCGATGATTATAACATTTTCCGCCGCCTCTTAGCAAGAAAATACAACGTATATTGACCAAAATATCCTTAACAAATTTTCAATAAAAATTTTACGGCTTCGGTCAGTCGCTTTAAGCCGCTTGACAGGCGGACGCAAAACGGGTATAATTTCGGTATGAGTAACGCAAAGATACCTATTATTACGAAAGAACAGGCGGAGGAGATCAAAAAAACCTATCCCACGCCCTTCCACATCTACGACGAAAAAGGCATAGAGGACAACGCAAAAGAACTTATATCGGCGTTTTCATGGTGCAAAGGGTTCAAAGAACACTTCGCGGTCAAAGCCACTCCGAACCCGACGATAATGAAAATTTTACATAACATCGGGTGCGGCATGGACTGCTCGTCGATGACAGAACTTATGCTCTGCGAAAAAATCGGGATCGTGGGCGACGACATAATGTTTACCGCCAACGAAACGCCCGCCGCCGAATACGAGTACGCGATGAGACTCGGCGCGACGATAACGCTCGACGACCTGACGCACGTCGATTTCATTGCGGACGTTGCGAAGAAAAACGGCATGAAACTTCCGGAGTGTATGTCGCTTCGGTTCAACAACGGCAAAAATTTCGCGGTCAATAATCAGATCATGGGCACGCCGCAGGACGCGAAATACGGCATGACGAGGACTCAGCTCGCCGAAGCGATAAGAAAGCTCAAGGGCTACGGCGTAAAGCGGTTCGGTCTGCACGCTTTCCTCGCGTCCAACAATCTCGGCAACGACTACTATCCTACGCTCGCGGGCATACTGTTCGAAACGGCGAAAGAGCTTGCCGCCGAAACGGGCGCGGAATTTAAGTTTATCAACCTGTCGGGCGGCATCGGCATTCCTTACCGTCCCGAGGACGACAAACCGGACATTCCCGTCATAGCGGCGAAAGTCAGAGCCGAATACGAACGGATTTTCGACGGCGATATGAAACCGTCGCTCCGTACCGAGCTCGGCAGATATATGCTCGGACCTTACGGCAATCTCATAACCACCGTGCTCCACTTCAAACATATCTATAAAGAATACGCCGGCGTGGACGCGTGCGCCGCCAATCTCATGCGCCCCGCCATGTACGGCGCTTACCATCACATAACAGTGCTCGGCAAAGAAAACGAACCCGCTACGGTCAAATACGACGTGGTCGGCGGGCTGTGCGAAAATAACGATAAATTCGCCGTCGACCGTATGCTCCCCGCCCTCGAGGTCGGCGACGTGCTCGCCATTCACGACAGCGGCGCGCACGGCTTTGCAATGGGATACAATTACAACGGCAGGCTTCGTTCGGCAGAACTGCTTCTTAAGAAAGACGGCAGCGTGCAGATGATACGCCGCGCCGAGACCCCCGACGATTATTTCGCGACTATGGTATTCTGAAAAACATAGCGATAAAAAACGCTTCGGCTTAGACGAGCCGAAGCGTTTTTTCGATATAATAAAGCGACTAATTTTTTCGGTCATTCCGAACGGCGCGCTTCGGTCATTCCGCGCGAAGTCGAGGAATCCATTGTTATATAAGATTTCTCCGCGCGCGGCTAACGCCGCTTGGTCGAAATGACAGAGAGAAAGTCACTCATCATTGCTTTATGCGATTTTGACAATTCCTTCAGTCGCATATCGGCAACAGCTCCCATTGACGCAAGGAGAACTTTTCAATTGTGCCGCCCGAGTTTCGCTACGTTCGATGTTATTTGCTTACTTTATCTTGCTCTCCCGGTAAGTCGCTCAGTGTGGGCGGGTCGGACGAGTGCTCGTCGAGAGCTTTGGCATTTTGCGTAGCGACGCGCACTTTACTTATTACCGTAAAGACGACGTCTAATATCACAATTCCCGCACAAACGGCAAAAATCAATGCGACAGAAGCAAATGTGACACAGAACAGATTCACCGAAAACTTCACGTTAATTATTGCGCATATAGCCACTGCGGCAAATAAAGATACAGTAAAACATATTACGACTAACATACCGCCTACCGTCAAATATATAAACGCCAAATCCCGCTTACGCACATTTGGTGGGCACAGATCTTTGATTTTGCGAAAACTCAAATTAAACAATATTTTTATTATTATAAATGTTACGACTGCTACCGCTCCGGTTCCCAATTGATAAAGAACTTGCACTTCGACGCGAAGAAAAAAATGCAAATGATCCTTTAAGTGATTTAACGGCGATAATATTTGTACGGAGCACGTGCCGTACTCATCCCTGCGATTCAAATCGGCGCATAATTTTAAGTCTTTATTTTTATCTCCGCTTAGTTTTATCAGATTTGTACCTTGTGAAGGTAGGTCGTTACCGAGTCCGGGTCTCGGCGTTTGCAACATTTCGTAAACCAAGGAATCATAATATCCTTCATGTATATACATAGAGTATATTATGGCAATGCCGCAACCTTTGATTATTCTTGCGTTATAACTATCCTTTTCTTGCAGCTCTTTCATGCCAATGTTTGAAAATTGTTCAAAATATGCCCTATCCATATCCGTGGAAAATACACCGCATACCTCAAACGGACCTATTCGCTTCCCTATCATATCGTCGGGAGTGTGCACCTCGATCGCCGTTCCGTCTGCTTCCTTATACCCGTAACGCATAAAAAAGCTCGCAAATAAATCGGAAATAGCTATTTCGTCGAATGTTTGCGGCATACGATTTATCATGCTGTCTAAAAGTCTGTCATCCGGTCTTAAATCAAAATCTTCACAAGCGGAAACGGGATTGACTTCTATCAATATCGGATCCCACGACATATAACCATAACAACAATCATCACTTGCTTTATAGCCATCAACATCCACAATATAATCAAAAGGCCATTTTCTGTCATCTGCGGATATTGCCCCCATTAAAAAACAGCTCATATCTTTCCCATAATTATATTCTTTTATGATTTCCTGTTGTTTTGGAGAAAACCCGAAATTATACCAACCGCCATGCGTAAGGCGCGGATTGTCGGCTGCCAAACGAACCACTTTCCAATTTCTCTCATACAACCATGTTAACTCGATATCGTATACATCAGTGCAAGAAGCGATAAATACAACGCCATATAAGGCAGATGAAAATACAAGTAGCAACATGGAAACAGCAAGTAAAACGGGACGTGCAATTAATATTTGCCTTCCTATGGATAAAATATGCTTAAACGACATCTTATTATCTTTCATAATTAAGTTGTTCCCTCTACTTTAATCGGATACATCTACAACCGCATAATGTACGCTTAAATTAAAGTTATTTGCGTTTAAATTATCGGCAAACGTAATTAATCGTTTATTGCCGAATATAACGCTAAACGCAATGCATGTCGCAGCCCAATTTTCTGAATATTGACTCGTACTGTAACATTTTTCCATATATTTATTTGAGCAACATCTTTTAAACCGACCCATTTTTCAGCATCGCCGTAAAAACACATTTTTGTATTATAATATATGACAGCATTGCTATTCATTCGATTAGTTATGTTTATTTTCCAAACATTGGAAACTTTACCGGCAATCGATAATCTGAGATATGCGTCGTATATATCTATACATTTAGTCAACGAACGACTATTGCGAATATCCGCCGGCCACCAGCCTATTTTGTTATCGTCAACTTTATGCTCCGGCGGAATAAGCGGTATTCCGGCATAATAAAATGCCGCGTACATTAATTCGGAGCAATACCAATCGATACTATTTATATCTGTATTCAATCTATTGTAAAGTACAGCAGCCGAAACATTATATTCTTTACCTAACTGTTTATAGTGAAAATATTTTACTGCTTCAATTTGTCCGTTATTTGCATAACCGTTACGCATAATGATGATTTGATAATCTATCATACGTGTATCGTCCAAAATACCAAACTGTACTCCACCTCCGACACAATCTATAGTTTGAATATATTGTCCGTAAGCACTTTCATGATCCAAATCATAAACGCATGCAGTGTGTCCGATGTTAAGTATTGTTAATGTTTCTATTAAAATATCCCCCTCTTTGAGCAAATAATAACTAAAGATAGAATAGCTAGGCTCATATCTTTTACCTGTGCTCTCATCTATTATTTTAAAAGCACTTTTAGGAGTTTCTGTATCATCATATCCTCTTTCCGCGAAGTTCTTGTAAATTGTTCTGTTCTCTGCCGAATCGGTACTGTACTTTAATATGTATGGAGCGTCCGTGCTATCTAATGATGACATCGGCATAATGGATAGGTCATCCGACTGCCCGCCGTTATCTATGACAGCCTCGGTATATTCATATATATTCGTATCATATGTATAATAATTATCGGTAAAGTCATCGAGCGAGCACATAATGCCGCCCGACGTCATGACTTCTTCGAGCGCTCTGTCGTAATATGCTTCGAATACGTCTTTATAAGATAAAATTTCGTAAGGCTCGGTCAATTCTTCTTCCGACTGAATCTCGTCGGCGTATGCCGATTGCACGCTCGGTGTAAACATCAGACAGAGAATCAAAGTCGCGGTAAAGATAATTACCGCCATTATGCTTCCAAACAACTTCACTTTTGTTTTCATTTTTTGCCCCTTACATAATTTATTTTTATATTTTTATTTTACCATATTTGTACACAATATTCAATACCATTATGATAAATTTGTTTTATTAAATTTTTATAAACTATATTGACATAAGGGTAAGGATATGATATTATGGATAAGTAATAGTAAAAAAGCATAGAATAAGTGAATAAAATATCCCGCTAAAACGCAAATGTTTTAGCGGGTCTGTTTTTAATCCGAATTCTCTATCTACTGAATTATCATAATCCCGTAAGACCGTTTAACAGCCGAAACCAATTGACTTATACGCCTTTATAACGTTAATTATTTCCTTTTCCCTTCCGCGTCGTACAGAATAACGTCGCTGTAAATAAAACCCGATTCGCCGCCGACCGAATACGATGCGCGGGCAAGAAGATAACTTTCGGCTTGCACTGCAACGGTAAGCGTCAGTATTTCGGGAGCGGCGAGTCCGTCGCTCGATACGGAATCCAAAAGCCGCATATTTTTCACGTCGGCGGTTTCGACGTCGGACGAGTAGATCTCGAGCGTGACCGACGGCGACGCCGAGCCGACGTCGAACTCGTTCTGAGCGAACGCCGTCACCGTTCCGTCTCCGTTCCCTTTCATTCGCACGGACAGGAATACGTTGATGTTCCCGCATGACGAAAAAAGGACGGTGAAGCACAAAAGCAGACATACAAGTATTGGAAAAATTTTTTTCATTTCCACTTCCGTATAATGCGTATAAAGAACACCGCAAGCAAAACGATAAATACCGTAAGGACCACCGACAGTATTATCATAGGCGTATTCTGCGGAATGGAAACGACCCATACCGTCGCGCTCGTATCGTACGCGCCGTCTTTGACCGCGTAACATATGGTGACGATGAGCCCGACCACGGCGGCGACAAGCAGAACGCCGAGAATGACGAGCGAAATCAACCGTACCCTTTTCGCTCTTTCTTTTTCGTCTGCCATGCCGTCCGCGCCCGCGTCGCGCTTTTCTCCGCGTTCGGGCGCGCCGAGAAGTTCGTCCGCCGTCACGCCGAGCGCCGCGCAAATATCCGGAATCTGATTCACGGACGGAGCGCTTTTGCCCGCTTCCCACCGAACGACCGTCTGACGGGAAACGCCGAGCCTGTCCGCAAGCTCCTGTTGCGACAATTTGCGTTCGTCTCTCAGTTGTATAAGTTTGTCCCGAAAATTCATAAGCCGTTTACAGTCCTTCCGTTTGATTTATTATACCACAGCCGTGCCGCTATGTCAATACGGCGAAATGGCTTGCTTCGGGCATAATGTAACATTGTTGTACGCGATTTGTAACATCTTCGGCTTGGTTTTTGATCCGCCGAGCGATATAATACAAGTGAAATACGTTCGAGGAGGCGGGTTATGAATGAAATCGAAACAAATAATGAAGTCACAAACGCAACGCACTTGTTCATAGACAAACCGAAACAGGTAACGCTTTATGCCGTGATGTTTTTTGCACTTATGTTCCTCGGCTTTATGTTATCACTCGTAAAATTCCACGGGTGGTTGTTTGTATTACTGCCGCTTGCGCTCATTATTCTTCCGACGATTGCACAGGAAATCATACACAAAATAAAGCCCAAAGCCGAAGTGCCGCAAATAATAATCACGGCGGTGAAATACGGCTCGGTGATTGTGTGTATGCTGGTTTATACTTTCGGCTTTGCGTCCGGAGCTATGTGCGACAAAACCACATCACATATCTTCCATGTATTCTATATATTCCCTATCGTCGACGGAATATGTGCGGGTTTGATAAGCATACTGTTCGGTGGCGGGCTGATTTCCGAACTATACCACATTATGAACAAGGAGAAAATAACGGCAAAACGGAAATTCCTTTTTATCGACAAACCTAAAGTAATTCTGTCGAATTCGGCATATGTCTTGACGGCGACTATCTTGCAGGCATGCATTATGCCTTACAGCGCCGGTATGTATTTCGGTTCGATTTTTTTACTCATATATGCAACGCTCATCGTATGGTGGTGGATATGCACAATATTGCAGGAACTCGCGTTCGTTGTCGTTCATAACCGCGTCGTGCACATATCGGCAGACGCGCTCAAATGGGGACCGTGCATTGTATGGACCGTAATCTGTCCCATAGTATTCCTCGGCTCGTTCGTCGATCTCGCCGTAGAAATAGTCGTCCGCTCTCTGCTTATCGCATTAAGTATAACGTGCTGCGTATTCGAAATCATAATTATTATGAAAACCAAAAAAAAGGCAAAGGCAAAAACCGTCCGGAATAAAGAAAAATATGGTTTGAAAGCGGTTCCGACCGAAAGCGCAACGCATTTGTTTATAGATAAACCGAAGTTTATCGCCGTTTATGCCGTAGCCGTATTATCCGCAGTACCCATCGGGTTGTTGATTTCGTACGTACGCATTCACGGTTGGGCGTTGATGTTGCCGCCGTTTGCCGTCGTCGCGGCGCTCACTTTCATTCAGGAACGCATATATAAGAAAACGCCGCAAGAGGGCATCATTCAGACCGTGATAACGACGATCAAATATGTTTTTGCGACCGCGTGGTGCGTATATTGCATATGCGGACTGTCAATCGGATTTCTGCACGAAGAAAACCTGCGTTTCGCTTTCGAATATATCCCGTATATTTCCGCCGCGCTCGTCGGAGTTCTCGCGCTTCTGTTCGTTCTCGCGTGCGTGATCGAGATATATTATATCCGAAAACGTAGCGAAGAAATCAAAAGACGACAATTCCTTCTCATAGACAAGCCGCGGGTCATAATATCCGAACTTGCTTTCATTGCGGCGCTCACCGCGTTGGTGACTTGGATATATAACGGGCTTTCCATAAGCTCCGCAGGCTCTTTCCCGATGATTATTTGCAATCCGGCAATCGGGACATGGTTTACGTTTACGGTATTGCAGGAATTGCTGTTTTTGCGCTCCGAAAATCTCAAATTGCACATCGCTTTGAGCTCAGTCAAATGGGGCTTGATTATGATTTGTTTTATCGTGGCGGCTATAATAGGAGGCGCTCTGTATATACTCGCGATGTTTTTAATCGGCTTGCCAATCTTCGGGATATGCGCTCTGTGCCTTTGCATGGAACTGTCGGTAATGAAAAAATTGCAGGCAAAAGAGTGCGAGGAAAATAACAACGATGAAATAGTATGATATGGCATTCCGAGCAACGCCTTGCCATTCCGAGCTTGCCGAGGAATCTATAAGATTTCTCCGTTTCGCTTACGCTCCGGTCGAAATGACGGCAGAAGATTATCCCATCAGTCGCCTGCGGCGACATATCGTAATAGACAATCGCACCAGGAGCCATTCCCTGCATAGCCGAAGAATTGGCGACTGCATACATTACATGATGAACGTTTTCACGCAACAACGTTCTTGCCGTAGCGGACGACGTATCGGTAGGATAAAGTTGTACGCCCATATTCGCAAGGAACTCCATTGTCATGAATGCATCGTTTCCGGCACGTAACGCCTTATCGCGTTTCCATGCGCTCTTTTCAAACGTAAGATCGGTAATCGTGAAACCGGTATACCCCCATTCGCCGCGGAGCACGCCACGGAGCAAATCTTCATTCAAATAACAATAAGTAGTGCCTATATTGTTCTGTCCGCACATTACGCTATTCGCGGCTCTCATTGTTCTGTATGCTATATTGCCCTCGGTATCGGCGGTATATTTAACGTTCATCATCGGACGCTTGATCGAAATCTCGAAAGACTTGAAATAAATTTCGCGCATAGCCTGTTCGGTCGCCCAAGTATTCAAACCGACGGATCTGTTCGTTTCCTGATCGTTAAGCGCAAAATGCTTGACATGACACATAAGCCCGTTATTTCCGGCGCCTTCTACGACATAAGCGTTCATCATACCGGACAATAAACCGTCCTCTGAGAAATATTCGAAATTACGTCCGGCAAACGGCGAACGGTGAATATTGGTTGCGCATGCATACCAGCCATGCATCCCGCCAAGCAGAGCTTCCTGACCGACCGCAGCTCCTACCTCATACATAAGTTCGGTATTCCATGTCGCCGCAAGAACGGGTTTGGACGACCAGGAGCAAGCTCCGTTGACTTTCAGTCCGGTGTCCCCGTCCGTACATTTAATTGCGGGCAATCCCAATATACTTTCGCTCATACCCGAACTTGCGGTGTATAAAAGCTTTTTTATCGAGTCGAGCTCGTTATCCCAATTTATCTGATTGAGAAGATAAGTATAATCGATATCGTAATAATCTTTGCCGCGCAGCGAAGAAACGGTCAGCCCGTTATCCTGTCCCGAATCGGGCATCTTTTCCGTATAAACACTGCTCCCGGCAACATTACCTAAAGCAGAATCCGTCGCGGGATCAAACCCCTGCGCATATTTTATTGCCTCT
>CANDJX010000030.1 GCA_947385185.1 uncultured Clostridia bacterium | reverse complement strand
GCTTCGGTCGGCACGCCGTATATCCCGGTGACTGCGGTCGTCAGTCTGTAATCGGGCTTGTACGATGAGAAGTTCGGTCGCGACGTGTTTACAGAATCGACGAAGTCCGCGTAGTCGTCGGGATCGTCCGCCATATCGACGCCCGTTTCGCTCAACGAAACGATTTCGTTCGAGCAGCCCTGCGAACTGACGGAGATAATATCGCCGAATCCGACCGCGGATCTGCCCGTCATTTTCGTCCTCGACAACGCAATCTCGCGTATGTCCGTCTGCGTGAAAACGGGAAGGGGATCGTTATTCTTATAAATACCGTCCGAAGCCGAGCGGAAAACGTTTCCTACGTTGTCTACTACGAGGTCGGAGAATTCGCCGCCGCCGAGAACGGCGGTAAACGCGGTCAGATCTTTATTATATTTACGAACGCTTCCGTCCCGCATCATTACGTAAATGCCGCCGCGCGTATCCGTTTCCACGCTTTTTACGTCGGTAAGGACGTTGTCCGTCGCCGTCGAAAGCAACCGACCTTCGTCGGTCACCGCATAAACGGCGTTTCCTGTCACGTCGGATAGATCGACTTTGATCTCGCTTAAGTATTCGATGTTGTTTTCGAACGTAATTTCTCCCGTCCCGGTCAAAGTCCTGTCGTATACGAGCACGCGGTCGTAAGACGCGACGAACACCGTTCCGTCGTAGCCTATCGCTATCCCTGCGGGCTGTTCGGCAGTCGTCGCATAAGACGCGCTTTCGCCGATCAGTTCGACACGGTCGTTTCCGTAATCCGCAAAAGCGGCGAAATCGCAGCGCGCCGCAACCGAAATTTTTTCCGCGGCGCAAAGCACCGTCGAATTGCCTTCGGGCGAGAACGTGCAGACTTTACCCGATCTCGTCGTAAAATACAGATTTTCTCCGTCCGACGCAAGGGAAGTAATACCGCCTACTTCGAACCCTCTCGTGCGCCCTATGCGGTACAGAGAGTACGACGTCGAATAGTACAGAGTTTCTTCGCTTCCGACGTACGCCATTGCGGTAATATCTCCGTCCGTACGGATTTCGCGCCTGATCAGCGTCCGCGGTTTGTTGCCGTCCGTGAGGTCGTATGCGTAAACCGACGTTCTTCCGTCTGCTTTCTCCGCGATATACAGAGTGTCGCCGTGCGCCGTGCCGCACACGAATTCCGCGCCCGGCGCAGCCGTTGCGAACGTGCGGTCGGTATCGCCGTAAATATATACGGCGTCTTTCGCAACTTCTCCCGCGCTGTTTCCGGCGAATACGAATCCGTCGTATCTGTCAGTATATATCTTTCCGTTTCTTACAGCGAGCCTCGCGGATCCTCCGCCTTCGGCAATATACTCGATCCCGTCCGAAATCCTTGCTATGCGTCCGCGCTCGGTCATAACGTACAGATCGTTTCCGTCTGCGGCGACCGCGATCGGGTTGGACATTATATAATCGTATGAAAGCCGCGCGCCGACTTCGGCGGCGTAAGAAGAAACGCCTGCGCGCGATGCCGGCGATATGCAAGCGGCGACAAAAACTGCCGTCAAAACAATCGGCAAAATAATCGTCAAAAGTTTTGTTGAAATCTTCATCTTTCTAATTATAGCCTAAAAACCGACTAAAGTAAACAAAAATACAAAATATCTGCAAAGAAATTTTCAAAAAGGTATTTACATTGTGAAATTTTTGTGATATAATCATAGTGGTTATTCATGAAAATATAATCACTACACTATTTTATTTGCTTTATAAGGAGTTATATGGAAAAAATTGCCGTTATTGACATGGGCAGCAATTCAGCAAAGCTTATACTTGCCTATGTCCTGGAAGATGGACACAACGACGGACACTTCGTTGTTTTCGACGAACTTCGCGAAACCGTCAGGCTCGGTCAGGATATGGAGCGGGACGGTTACATAAAACCGTCGAGAATCGCTCAGGCCGTAAAAACTTTGAAGATGTTCAAAAAACTTTGCGACACAAACAACGTCGATAAGATTTACGCCGTTGCTACGAATGCCATTCGCAGAGCCAAGAATCAGAAGAGTTTTCTCGAAGAAGTGAATTCGACCTGCGGCTTCAAACTTCGCGTACTTTCCGAGGAAGAAGAAGCCATGATGATATATCACGGCGTAATAAATTCGCTCGACTGCCCGAAAGGAGTTATAATCGATCTGAGCGGAAGCAGCCTCCAGCTCATTCAGTATAACAGGCGTAACGTACTCAATCGCGCTACGCTCCCGTTTGGCGCGATTACTTTGAGCGACCTCTTTAACGACGGCACGCATACCCCCGAGGAATCGGCGGCGCTTATAGAAGAATACGTCACGAATCAGTTGTCCGAAATTCCGTGGTTGAAAGAAATCGAACCCGACGTGCAGATGATAGGCGTCGGGGGATCTTTCCGCAATCTTGCGACAATCAGCCAGCGGCTCAGACGCTATCCTCTTTCCGTCATTCATAACTATAATATCGGCAAAGAAGAATTTACGAATATTTACGATACGATCAAGGTGCTGCCTGTGGACAAGCGCGCCAAGATCAAGGGACTGAACGAGGAACGCGCGGATATATTCGTTTCCGCTCTCGCAACCATGAAGTCGTTCTTCGATTGCAGTCCGTTCGAACGGATGATAATTTCCGCTTCGGGCTTGCGCGAGGGGATAATGTTCAATCACGCGGTGCCTACTACTGCGGAAAAACCCATAAGCGATATAGTCGCTCATTCCGTGTATACCCAGCTTCATTATTGCGATCAGAATATCAGGCATTGCGAAAAGGTCTGCAACCTTTCCATCATGCTTTATAAACAGCTCCGCGTGCTTCATAAGCTTCCGAGAATGTACGTCAAAGTTCTTCGCGTTGCGGCTCTTATGCACGACGTGGGCTCTCGACTGAAGTATTACGCGCATAATAAGCATTCGTTCTATTTCATTCTGAACTCTACGCTGTACGGACTCTCGCATCGCGACCTGCTTCTCGCGGCTTTCGTTGCGCAGGGACATCATAACAACGAATTCAGTATGCAGGAATGGTCGAAGTATAAAGACGTGCTTCAGGAAGAAGATCTTTCCGCAGTGATGAAACTTGCCGTGATTCTCCGTATCGCCGAATCGCTCGATCGTTCCATGAGCGGCGGGATTAAGTCGATAAACTGCGACGTTCTCGGCGATTCCGTCATAATGAAAACCGAGGCGGACGGGGATTGCTCGCTTGAGATAAAAGACGCGCTTACTGCGCGCGCCGAGTTTGCAAAAGCATACTCGAAAAATCTGGACATACTCTGATATGAAAATCACGCTTGCGTCGGCGTCGCCGAGAAGGATCGAGCTTATCGGAAAATTGCCGTGGCTCGACGTCGTCGTTAAGCCTTCGGGAGCGGACGAAAGCACGGATAAGAAAGATCCGAAAGAGGCGGTCGTCGAAATTGCGAAACGTAAAGCGTTCGCCGTGGAAGCCGACGGGCTTGTTCTCGGAGCGGATACAATGGTAGCGATCGGTTCGCGTCGGCTCGGAAAACCTCATACTCCCGACGAAGCGCGCGAAATGTTTGCACTGCTTTGCGGCAGGACGCATTCCGTTCTTACCGGCGTTTGCTTAAGACGCGGCGAAAAATACGAAACCGCGTGCGAGGAAACGCTCGTCGAGTTCGGCGAATACGACGCAAAGATCGTGGAAAACTATATTGCGAGCGGTAAACCGTTCGATAAAGCGGGCGGGTACGGACTTCAGGACGAAGAACTCGCGCCGATGATAAAAGGAATTACCGGAGATTACGACAACGTTCTCGGATTGCCCGTAAGGCTGGTCGGGACGCTTGCGGAGAATTTTACATGACTGAAGAACTTGCCATCGTTATTGGGACCTCGAATACCTGTATGTATATGCCGGGAAACGGTATCGTACTTTACGAACCGACCCGGATCGCGTATAACGGCGATCCGAAGCTCGGGAAAGTGCGCGCGGTAGGTCGCGAAGCGGCGGCTATGACGGGTACGCCCGAAAGCACGGTGCTTTCTTTCCCCGTGTCCGACGGTTTCATTACCGATCCCGATTCCTGCAGAGATATGTTGTACGAGTTTCTTCGCCGCGTTCTGCGCCCCCGGCTGTTCGCTCCGAAACTTCGGGTAATCGCGGGCATACCCACGGGAATGACGATAGAAGAACACAGGATTTACGACGACGTTTTCACCGGGGTCGGTTTGCGCGACGTTATGACCGTAGAAAACATCATGCTGTCTGCGGTCGGCATCGACCTTCCGGTGCACGCTCATAAAGTCAGTCTTATCGCAAACATCGGCGGCGGCGCGACCGAGGTCGCGGCATTGTCGCTCGGCGGCATAGTCAAGGCTTGCGGCATAAATATAGGCGGCTGTATGATCGATCGCGCGCTTTGCGATTACGTACTCGGAAAATATAATTTCAAAATAGGTCCGGGTACGGCGGCGCGAGTGAAAGAAGAAATCGGCAGCCTTTATTCCAACGATATTACGACAATGCCTGTAACGGGAACGGACGTATCGCGTCGCGTTCCGACTGTGATTAACGTAAAGGCGACCGACGTTATGGACGCGGCCATGCCGTATTATCTGCGCATTGCGGATGCGGTCGAAAGCATAATAAAATCGCTTCCGCCCGAATCGGCTTCGGATATTACCGCGGACGGCTTGTACCTGACGGGCGGCGGGAGTAAAATTCCCGGACTCGACAAACTCCTTTCCGACAGATTGCATATACCCGTCACCGTTCATCCGGACGCCGAATACGCGGCTGTTCTCGGCGGCGGAAAACTGCTGTCGAACGCAGTCCTTCTGAATGAAATTCTGAGCAGAAGATAATAATTGCGTCGCGTGTATAATATAATGAAAACGAATCGACAAGGTTCGTTTTTTTATTATGTTTTATCCCGACGTTTTACAATACAAGTGTTGTAACATTGTTTTGTTATGGCAAGAACGATCGTAATCACAAGCGGCAAAGGCGGCGTCGGTAAAACCACTATCACGGCGAATCTCGGACGCAGTCTTGCGTCTATGGGCGAACGCACCGTAGTACTCGACGCCGATATCGGGCTTAATAATCTCGACATCGTTCTCGGCATAGACAGTCGCATAGTGTTCGACCTCGTCGACGTGATCGAAGGTCGTTGCAGGCTTCGTCAGGCGCTCATCGAGGACGTTGAAACGCGCGGACTTTATATAATGCCGTCGGCGCACAGTTACGATCGCGCCAAAGTCACGGGGCAGAACGTCAAAGAAGTGGTACGACGACTCGGACAGATGTTCGATTACGTTCTCGTGGACTGTCCCGCGGGCATAGAAGCGGGTTTTAAGCGCGCAATCGCCGCGTGCGACGAAGCGGTGCTTGTCACCACGCCGCATATCAGTTCGGTGCGCGACGCGGAAACGGTGATGAATCTTCTTCGGCGCGGCGGCATAACGCGTATATATACCGTAGTGAACCGCGTGCGCGGCGATCTGATCGTGTCCGGAGAAATGTTGCATCGAGGAGACATAGAACGGCTTCTCGGCGCCGAAGTATACGGCATGATACCCGACGAGGATGAAATGAATTTACTCAGCAATTCTCTGTATTCGGGGGTAAGCGAGGGCGCGGAAGCCTGCCGCGCGCTTGCACGGGGAATTATGTCCGGCACTCCGGAACTGTACGATCTGACGAAAAAATACCGCGGAGCATTCGGGCGGATAAGAAGGGGGCTTAAAAAAAGATTATGAGGACTACCGTTTCCGAAAGTCTGAAAAAGTATTTGCTCGGCGCGCGCACGAACGCGCTTTCGGGCGTGATCGCGTCCATTCGCAGCGATCTCATTGCATTGCTTTCCGATTATATGATGCTTGCGGGCGACGTAAAGATAAGCGCGGACATAGACGAAATCACCGGCGACGTTTTGTTCGGAATAAAGTTCGCCGCGACCGAAATATACGATTCGGGCGACGTTTTAAGGTAATATGTCGGATAAAAATTACATAACTATCATATGTGAAAAGGAATAAAAAGAACAATCGGAAATCGTTTGTTTCGTTTTCGCCGCTTACTTTTGTTTCGGTGGTCGCGATCGTGCTTTTCGGGCACGGTATAGCTTTGCTTGCATATTCGGTGACGCTTTTGCTCCACGAGTATGCGCACGCTTTTGTGGCGGAACGTTTCGGCTACGGACTGCGCAAAATAAAAATAATGCCTTACGGAGTGTCCATGAGCCTTGAGGACGGTATGGATCCCGCGCACGAAATAGCGATAGCTGCGGCGGGACCTGCCGTGAATCTTCTCACCTGGATAATCCTTGCCGGAGTCTGGTGGCTTGCGCCGACGACTTACGCCGCCACTCAGCCGATTGCCGACGCGTCTTTGTTTACGGGCGTCGTAAATCTTCTGCCCGTTTGCCCGCTCGACGGCGGACGCATTTTACGATCCGCGCTGGCTCTGAAATTCCGCCCGCAGTCCGTGCGGAAAATCACGCGCGTAACGAGCGTCGTTTTCGGTATTCTCGGCGCCGCGGCGTGCATAACTCTTATGGCGCTCGGCGCGAATTTCACTTACGCCACGATCGGAATGTTCGTGATAGTATCGCTTGCGCTTCCCGGCGACGGGCGGTACGAACATCTGTACGCCATGGCGGAAACGTCGAAGCGTCTCAGACGCGGATTGCGCGTAAGGGAAATGATGGTGGGAAAGGACGTGACGCTTTTCGAAATGTATAAGATGCTAAAACCCGACTGTTACACGAGGTTTATCGTGTCGGATGTTGACATGAAACCGTTAGCCGTCGTTACGGAAACCGAGCTCGACGAAGTTATTACGCAATTTAGTGCGTCGGAATCGGTTATTTCTGTTGCAAAAAGCAATCTTATATGATATAATTAGAAAAATATTCGGGTTTATTGAACAAAGTAATGTATACCGACGATACCGACAAGAAGAAAAATATTATATTGGTTGATAGCGAAGCATCCTATACAACGGTCGGACTGATGGAAAACGGCAAACTTTCGGAACTTTACAGCGAATCGGTTGACGAACGGCAGACTTCGGGTAACATATATAAAGGAAAAGTAACCAACGTTGTGGACGGACTCCGCAGCGCGTTTGTGGATATAGGCGGTCCGCGGACCGGCTTCTGGTATATCGACGAAGCGCTCGACCACAAATCCGATATAAACGAAAACCTTCCGAAAAAGATCATTGCGAAAGAAGGCGAATACGTCATGGTGCAGGCGGTAAAAGAGGGCACCGATCTCAAGGGTCCGAAACTTTCGTCGAATATCTCTATTCCGGGGCATTACGTCGTCTATCTTTATAATCTCGATTTTATCGGCGTGTCCGGAAAAATAACCAGCGACGCGCTCCGCGCCAGACTCACCGGACTGCTTTCTTCGCTCGCTCCGGAGGGTCGCGGGTTCATCGCGAGGACAAGCTGTCTGACTGCGACGGACGACGAGATCATGCAGGAAGCGAAGTTTCTGATCAAAGCGGGCGAGCGCATTCAGAAGCGTTGGGAAAATACCGATCACGTCGCGCTCATTCACAACGAGGGCAATATACTGTACCGGACTATACGCGATATGCTTTCGGACAAGATCGACGGCATTGTGTGCAATAACAAATCAATGACGGAAGATCTGCGTCAGATGATCGATACTTTCTGTCCGCTGTTTACCGGCACGGTAGAGTTCTACGACCGCGAAGAAGACATATACGATTATTACGACATCGGGTCGGACATTGCGGAAATTTACAGTCCGAGGGTCGAACTTCGGTCGGGCGGCTTTTTAATAATCGAAAAGACCGAAGCGTTGACCGCGATCGACGTCAATACGGGTAAATTCCTCGGGACCGACAACAGGGAGGATACTGTATTCAGGACCAATCTCGAGGCGGTAAAGGAGATCGCAAGACAGCTTCGTTTGCGCAATATCGGCGGAATAATCGTCGTTGACTTTATAGATATGCTCGACGAGGATCACAAAGTGCAGGTCGTCGAAGCCATGAAAAACGAATTGTTCTTCGACCGCGTCAAGACCCGCGTGCTCGATATGTCCGGGCTCGGGCTCGTTGAGATTACGCGTAAAAAAATGGGTAAGGAGCTCGGTTCGGTCAGCCACAACAAATGCCCTTATTGCGGCGGAACCGGCGCGCTTCTGCTCGACGCATACGTTTCGCGTAATATCAAATACAGACTCAAAGTTTTGTTTATGAACCATAACGTGTCGATCGCGCTTATCTTCGCGCATCCCGTGCTTGCCCGTCATCTCATCGACGACAATACTTTCTCCAAGGAGTGTTCGGGCATATGGTCGCACAAGAGGATATACGTCGTCCCCGACGAAAGCCTCGAATTCGGGCGGTATAACGTAGTATCGGGTATGGGCGGCGTGCCTTCGGGCGGCGAATTATTGACTTGAATTTCGGAGATAACGGAATTATGACGGAAATGGAAAAAATGCTCGCCGGAAACGTAACGATCCTTGCGGGCGTCAGTATCGGCGCGGGCACGGTGATCGGCGGCGGATCCGTCGTTACGAAAGACATTCCCGCAGGCGTGCTTGCTTACGGCAATCCCTGCAGACCGGCGCGGCATATTACGCCCGACGACCGTATTGCTTTGAAAAAGCATTTGTGGTGATCGTTTCGCGCAATCGTGAATAAAGACAAAGCCTTAAACGGCAAAAATACTTAAGGAGAATAATAAAATGAACAAGTATTCGGGTACTCAGACCGAAAAAAATCTCGAAGCGGCATTCGCCGGAGAATCGCAGGCAAGAAATAAGTATACGTATTTTGCGTCCGTTGCGAAAAAAGAAGGATACGAACAGATTTCGTCGCTGTTCCTCAAGACCGCGGACAACGAGAAAGAACACGCAAAAATGTGGTTCAAGGAATTGCAGGGCATAGGCAGTACGGCGGAAAACCTTGCGGCGGCTGCAGACGGCGAAAATTACGAATGGACGGATATGTACGACGAGTTCGCCAAAACCGCCGAAAAAGAGGGATTCCCCGAACTTGCCGAGAAATTCCGCGGAGTTGCGGCAATAGAAAAGAGTCATGAAGAAAGATACCGCGCGCTTCTGAAGAACGTAGAAACGGCGAAAGTATTCGAAAAGAGCGAAATCAAAGTATGGGAATGCCGTAACTGCGGTCATATCGTAGTCGGTACGTCCGCTCCCGACGTATGCCCCGTATGCAATCATCCGCAGAGTTACTTCGAGATTCGTTCGGAAAATTATTGACGGCGTGAAAACGCTTGCGCAAAAAGATATTTTATGATATACTGAGCGCAATACGAGGTGTGAAATGGAGATTCTTTCTTGTTGAATTGAATATTAAAGCGACGGATATACGCCGTTGCTTTGTTCGATCGCAAGAAAGTATTTCTTAACTTGATTCAAAAGAGTTATCGGAATTTCTTTCCGATGACTCTTTTCTTATTGCGGAGGCGATAAATTATGTCTTTGATAGGAATAAAAAATCTGACGTTCGGCTATGACGGAAAACCGAATATTTTCGATAACGCGAGTTTCAATATAGACACCGACTGGAAGCTCGGGCTTGTCGGCAGAAACGGGAGGGGGAAAACTACGTTTTTGAATCTTCTCGCCGGGAAACTCGAGTACGAAGGAGAGATAACGTCCAAAGTGCGCTTTTCGTATTTTCCTTTCGGTATAAAGAACAGGGCGCGTACGGCGCTCGACGTGTTGTCCGAAATCTGTCCGGACGCCGAAGAATGGGAAATGATGCGCGAATTGTCGTATCTGAATATTTCAGCCGACGCGCTTTACCGTCCGTTCGATACTTTTTCGGGCGGCGAGTGTACTAAACTTATGCTTGCCGGGTTGTTTTTACGCGACGGGAATTTTTTACTGATAGACGAACCGACCAATCATCTCGACGCGTCGGCGCGCGAAACCGTAGCGGAATACTTAAGACGCAAAAAAGGGTTTATCCTCGTATCGCACGACAGAGCGTTTCTCGACGGTTGCGTGGATCATATCATGTCGATCAACAGATCCGATATAGAATTGCAAAGCGGAAATTTCTCGTCGTACATGGAAAATTTCGAGCGCAGACAGGCGTTTGAAACGGCACAGAACGAAAAACTCAAAAAGGATATAGCAAGACTGACCGAAGCGGCGAAGCGTACGGCGGAATGGTCGGACAGAACCGAAGAATCCAAATACGGTAAAACGAGCGCCGGCTTGAAACCGGACAGAGGGTACGTCGGGCATAAATCCGCAAAACTAATGAAGCGCGCGAAAGTTACCGAAACGAGAGTAATGCAGGCGGCAGAGCAAAAAGCAGGGCTTTTGCGCAATACCGAAACGGTCGGCAAACTTAAGTTGTCGCCGCTCGTTTACCATTCCGACAGACTGTTGAATTTGCGCGACGCGGAAGCCGTTTACGACGGGCGCAAAGTCTGTCTGCCCGTTACTTTCGACCTTCGGCGCGGCGATCGAATTGCGCTCGAAGGAGAGAACGGCTCGGGGAAAAGCAGTATATTGAAAATGATCGCAGGCGAAAAAATCGACCGCTTCGGGGAAGTAACGGTCGCATCCGGGCTTATTATATCATACGTGCCGCAAACCTCGGATCACGTTAAAGGCAGTCTTTCCGAATTTGCGGAAGAGCGGGGAATAGACGAAAGTCTGCTTAAAGCCGTTCTGAATAAAATGGATTTCCGTAAAGACGATTTCGACGGAGATATATCTTCTTTTTCCGAAGGGCAGAAGAAAAAAGTGCTCATAGCCGGAAGCCTGTGCGAAAGGGCGCACCTGTACGTCTGGGACGAACCGCTCAATTATATAGACATATATTCGAGAATGCAGATCGAAAACCTGCTTACCGAATTTCAACCGACCATGATATTTGTAGAACACGACAAGGCGTTTCGGAATAAAGTCGCGACAAGGACGGTCGTGGTGAAAAAAGCATAAAATCGATTTACGCTTTTTCAAATATGACCGTTTTGTCTTTCATCGATATTTTTTTCACGATGAAGTCAAATTCGGCGGTTTCTTTTTTATAAGTCAGAAACGAATGATCTATTTCAAAACCGAGAATGGAAAAAATTTTTTGGAAACTCAATTTTAACGGAAACGTATCGACTTCTGCGACGTATTCCCATAAAGGTTGATATTTACTCATGGATTATTCCTTTGGACCGGAACGGACGGCGGCGAATCAAGTCGCCCGTACCGCAAGTCCGAGAAATTTCAGAATTCTATCGTTTCGATCTTGAAGTCGCAATAATATTCGGCTGTTTTGCATTTGAATTTAAGTACGCAATAATCCGGGTCAGTTACGCCTTGCTTATAGAACATTTTATCCCCGAAGCGCCAGATCATCTCTTTCGTGGATCGGTCTGTGCAAACTTCCATTTCGCCGATAATCGAAACACCCCGATACCTGAATTTGCCGCGTTTGTAAAAATAGACGCACGCCTTATTGTTGTCCAGATACTGTTTGATTTTTTTCGACGATGTGTTTGTGGAGAAATAAATTTCGGCGCCGTCTACTTTACGGGGCGCAAGCATGGCTCGAACTACGGGATAACCGCATTCGTTTACCGAAGCAATAAACGCGGTTTTTTGTTCGGAAATGAATTGAAGCAATCTGGATTTATCCATAATCTGATACCTCGGGATCGTTTTTGACAGACAATTCGTATATAACCATTCTCTGAATTCTATTAAAATTTCAAAATATCGTACTTTTTGAAAATTATTTTCATTTGTCGGGTATTAGCAATTTTTTTGTCGTCGGAGCGGTAATAGCCTAAAACGGATTTTTTTATTTACTGTCATTGTTCTTTTTATCATTCTTTTTTCGAGCTTCCGCTTTTAATTTATAACCGGTCAAAACCGCAAACGCCACGCATTGTATTGTTAATAGCGAAGCTCCTGCGGCGGTCAATACGATTCCCAAAGTACCGGAATTTTGGAATTCGTTAAGTATAATAATTCCTGCCGTAAAACAACCGATTGAGGAAGTCAGTAACAATATGCTTAAAATAATGCAGAGTATTTTTTGCCATTTTTTTAATCGGTAGTTCGGGCATATCAGATTGAAAATCCCGGCAAAAGTACCGAATAAAATGTCAAATATAAAATCCATAAATAAATTATAATATAATCGTAAAACTTTTGCAACAAAAAATATACGCCATGCGGACAATTTCGCCGCGCGACGGGCGATCGACTAAACAAATGCGCCGCTATGCGGCGCGTTCAAATACGGTTGGCAAATGAAAATATCATGATCCCGAATAATATTGTCGCGCTATAATAAAAGAATCGCGTGTTCAAACGCGATTCTGTGTGGCGGAGAGGGCGGGATTCGAACCCGCGGATACGTTACCGCATCGCACGCTTTCCAAGCGTGTGCCTTCGACCACTCAACCACCTCTCCGAATGTGAGCGCTCTCAGCGCGTCGATTACCGACAGCCCGATAATAATACCATATAAGCGAAAAAAAATCAAGCGTATTACCCGTAAATTGTTCTCGATTGATATATTTTTTTCAGGCGGGGCGAAAATCCGACTTATGTCTTTGACTTGCGCGGCAAAATGGTGTATATTATATCAGACGAGGCAGACCGATGGCAAAGCACAGAAAATTTGCAATATTGTTTTTGATAATAACCGTTTCGACTTTATCGGCGGCGTTTTTCGGTTGCTCGAACGGGAATCATTTCGTTACTTTATATGACGGCGAGGAGGTATTGACTACCGTCCTCAGCGACGCCGACGGTAAAGTTGCTTTGCCCGTGCCCGAGAAAACGGGATATATATTCGACGGTTGGTATACCGACAGCGGATTGAACAATAGGTTCGAGCCCGATTCGCGTATCGGTTCGGACACGATACTTTATTGCGGTTGGACAAGTTATCGCTATAAAGTGACTCTCGACGCGGCGGGTGGGAACGATTTGGGCAGTTCGGAATACGAATGCGGTTCGGGCATTGTGATGTCGTTTCTGCCTGTGCCGAGTCGCGAACATTATATATTTATCGGTTGGCTTTGCGACGGCGAGCCCGTTGACGTCGCGTCGCCTTTCGAGTATGCCGCCGACGTGACATTTACGGCGCAGTGGAAACCGGAAACGTTCACTGTAACGTACTACGGCAACGGCGGAATCATAATCGACGGAGAGGGGAACGAACTGATCGGAAATTACGCCGAGCAGCTCGTGGATTACGGCGCTCCGTTCGTTCCGTATTCGGCGGCAAAGAACGGTATGACTTTTGCGGGCTGGCGTACGGATAACAACGAAAATTATATCGCGCCTTCCGTATGGACGGGCGACGGCAATATAACGCTTACTGCGATTTACGAATAAACGCACGGGAAGAATCAAAATGGATTATATTGTACTTGACGTAGAAACTCCAAACAGTAAAAACGACAGCATATGTTCTATAGGCGTTCAATTGCTTACGGACGATAAAGTGACCGACGAGTGGTATACGCTCGTCGATCCCGAGGACATATTCGAAGAATTCAACATATCCATACATCACATTACTCCGGAGATGGTGGAGGGTGCGCCGAAGTTCGAGGACGTGTGGGCGCGCATAGCGCCGAATGCGTCTTCGCGTATCTTTGTGGCGCATAACGCCGAATTCGATCTGACCGTGCTCGCGAAAGCGCTCGAAAACAGAAAGATAGTCGTGCCGCCGATAAGGTATCTTTGTACGGTCGATCTTGCCAGACGCCTGCATTTCGATTATAAGAACGTAAAAGGGGATCTCGTGCTTTCCAATCTGTCGCGGACTCTCGGCGTGGAATTGACCGAACATCACAACGCATTATACGATACGCGCGCGTGCGCCGGCATTCTGTTGCGGCTCGGCGAAATGTACGATTTCGATCCCGCGGCGTATGTGCGTAACTTCAGGTATCCTAAAATACATACGAACAGATACGGTTACAGATATAATAAGACCGCGCACAACAAGACCGTGAATGACGACAACAAACAATAATATATAAGAAAAACGAGGTTTTTGCGGAAACCTCGTTTTCAGTTATCGTATTTGCATTCGAGATACAGCATGAACGTTTCGCTTCCGCCTCCGCCGATAAGCTCGTAAACGAGTTCGACGCGTACGCCTTGTTCGTTTTCTTCGTAAAACACACGCTCGGGCACGACTTTCATGTCTATATCTCCGAACGGGGTCGATACGGTGAATTCGTCCTCTTTGCCTTCGCAGAGGATCAAAGAATAATCCTCGTCGCTTTCGCGTGAAACGGATACGATCCCGTCGGATATTCCTATGGTATAGAATGCGCCTTCCTGTCCGTAAATGATATTAAGACTGTTTCCGAGTCTTACCACCTTCCCGGTGGTCATGAGAACGGCTTCACCGTCGGCGGACTCTCTTATTTTTATTATAGCGTTGCGTTCCATGCGTAGTATTATACAACCGCGGGCGGTAGTTTGTCAAGCACGGAAAAGAAACGTCGAAAAATTCGAGATCGGAAGAGCGTCGTGTAGGGAAAGAGTGTGCTTGTCAGTG
>CANDJX010000029.1 GCA_947385185.1 uncultured Clostridia bacterium | reverse complement strand
TGCTTATAAATCGTATCAACGAGATTACGTTTTGCAAAATCAATATTCAAGCGAACTGCATCAGTCAATTCTCCCGCGCTATAGTTACGCTCTTTTAATTGCTTTGCGATTGCGCGCAACTTTTTCTTGATTTCTTTTGCCGTTACGTTGTTTTTCAGAATGAGCGAATAGAGTTCATCGCTATACTCACCCGCATAGACAGTGCGAGTCAAACTGCCGATGCGTTTGTGCAGATAAATATATTTGCCGCCCTTCACTTCCCGTACTTCCGCCGTGCCCCATAAAAGCGAGTCTAACCGGGATTCGTAAATCTTTTGCGAATCGAGCAATTCGATTGTTTCCAGAATATTATTGTCCATACGAATATTATATCAAAATTGTGAAACAAAATCAAGTATTTTTAATAAATTTTGTTTCACAATTATCTTAAACATAATATAATAAGTCCCGGCAGAGGTATTCCGTTTTATATTACTTATTCGATTCTTTCAGTCGCGCTCTTATTCTGCGCTCGCCTTCCATAACGTCGCTTACGTTTTCTACGGCAAGCTCCATGGGACAACGCCCGTTGCCGGCGCGGTTTATTATTTGTCCGGCGGCGATTTCGCAAGCGTACGGAATACCGTAACGTTCAAGCGTTTTCGCGCCGTCTGCGCCGAGAACTTCCGCATACAATTCTTTTACTCCGAGTCTGACGTACAGCATTGCCGCCGCCTTACCCACGACTTTGTCCGCCGCAGAATAGCCGCTGTAATCCTCTCCCGAGTCGATCAGCGCGATAAGAGGAATCACTCCCCTTTCAATGCGTACGATCGTTTTTTCTCCTTTTACGAGCGCGCACGTCACGCGTCCGGTAAGAAGCGACTTCGCTTTTTCGGTATCTTCGGTCATGCTCACTTGCCGAAATGCGCGGCGACGTCTTTCATATATTTCATTACGGGAAGGTGTTGCGGACAAACGCTTTCGCACCGACCGCACTTTATGCAATCGCTTGCCTTGCCGAACGTTTCGATAAGATTCATATAATATCCGCCCTGCGGAGTCCAGTCTTTATCCTTTTGTTGCATATCCGCGTTATACAGCGAAAAATACCGCGGAATGGCGATATGCATGGGACAACCGTCCGTGCAGTACGAACAACCCGTACACGGCACGGCTATATTCGAATTGAGTTCGTCCGCCGCCGCTCTGACGAGAGCGAGCTCCTCTTTCCCGAGCGGCTCGAAATTCTCCATATATCCGGTGTTGTCGAGCATTTGCTCCATATTGCTCATGCCCGAAAGCACCATAAAGACGTTGTCGAGACCCGCGGCGAACCGTATAGCCCAGCTCGGTATCGACATATCCGGGCGCATAGCCCTGAACCGCGCTGCAAGGTCGTCGGGAAGGCGTGCGAGCGTGCCGCCCTTTACGGGTTCCATGACGATCACCGGTTTGCCGTGCCGAACGGCCGTTTCGTAGCACTTCCGCGACTGTATGGCCGCGCTGTCCCAGTCGAGATAATTTATCTGAAGCTGGACGAACTCCGCCTCGGGGTGCTCGGTAAGCACTCTTTCGAGAAGGTCTGCGCTGTCGTGGAACGAAAAGCCGATCTTTTTGACAAGTCCCTGTTTTTTCTTTTCGGCGAGCCATTCGAAGCAGTTCAACCGCGTATAGACTTCGTAATGACGCACGCCCACGTCGTGAAGCAGATAATAATCGAAGTAGCCCGCGCCCGTCTTTTTGAGCTGTTCGTTAAAGATCCTGTCGCGATCGGCTTCGGTTTCGATAAACTCCGCGTGCAGCTTGTCGGCAAGCGTGAAACCGTCGCGCGGATAACGCTCCACAAGCGCTTTTCTGACCACATTTTCGCTGTTGAAGCCGCAGTACATCCATGCGGTGTCGAAATACGTAAAACCGCGGGCGATAAATTCGTCCACCATTTTCTTTGTCTGTTCTACGTCTATAGCGCCCTCGTCGTTTACGTCGGTCAGCGGCAGGCGCATGAGTCCGAAGCCGAGTTTTTTCGGTTGCATATCTTTTTCTCCTTTTCTCTCCGGTCGATCGATCTTTTCGTTTATTATAACACAGTCCGAGCCGTTTTGCAATGCTTTTTCGGCGACCGGACGGTTCGAAAAACGCCGTCGTTTATCCGGCGGCGCTCGGGAATATTTTCAATGAAGCAATCCGAAATAGTCGTGACGGCGAAGCGCTTCGTAAGCGGCTACTGCGACGCTGTTGGACAGGTTAAGACATCTCAGTTCGCTCCGCATGGGAATACGGACGGCGCGGTCGAAGTTGTCTTTTATGAGCTGTTCGGGCAGACCTTTGGTTTCCTTCCCGAACACGAGAAACGCGTCGGGCGGATAGTCCGCATCGGTGAAACGCTTTTCGGCTTTGGTCGTAAAATAAAAAAACTTTTCTTTGCCGTATCTGTCCCAGAGTTCCTCGATTGTTTCCACCCGACGCACGTCCACTTTGTCCCAATAATCGAGACCCGCGCGCTTTACCCGCGATTCGGTGATCTCGAAACCGAGCTTGCCGACAAGAAAAAGCGGCATACCCGTGCATGCGCACGTCCGCGAAATATTGCCCGTATTCGCAGGGATCTCGGGTTCTACGAGGACGATCGAGATCATGAGCGCACCTCGACGACCGTTGCGGTAAGGTTCTTTATATAATTCAGGTCGTAAGAATTTTTATCCCATTTATCGTGCGTCGCGGCGTAGATCAGAAAAGAAATGCACACGCCGTGGCTTACGACCAGCACAGTCTTGCCGTCGTATAGCTCGAGCATATCGAGCACGAACGAACGCGCGCGGTCGAAAACCTCATCGCTCGGTTCGGCGTAAACGTCGCTATCGAGTTCGTAAAACAATTTGGTATGATCGGGCAGTCCGAGTTCTTCATACGTCCGACCTTCGAGTATGCCGAAATCGCGTTCGATCAATCTCGAATCGGTAATGATCTGTCTTTGACGGTTTGTAATGAGCTCGGCGGTTTCCCTTGCGCGGACGAGCGGCGACGAGTACACCGCCGCAATGTCGTAACCCGCGAGCGCGTTCGCCGCTTCGCGCGCCGCTATGCGGCTTTCTTCGGTAAGCGGAATATCGCTCATTCCCTGTATTCTGCCGATCTTGTTCCATTCGGTTTTCGCGTGTCTTATTATAAGCAGTCTTACCATAATGACTTTAATGACCTCATTACGGATTATACCACTAACGCGCGCGAAAATCAACCGTTTCCGCGCTCGATTATTCTTGCCGCAAGCACGGACATATCGTCGCGCACTCCGCCCTTCACCGCCGCCGCGAGTATGCCGTCCGCCATGCGTCTGACGTTCAGTCGCGACTGCGCGGCTATCGTTTCGGGAAGATCGGGCAGAGCGTCGGACACGCCGTCGGTCACGAGCACTATCACGTCGCCGGGGCGCAGGCGTTTTTTCGCGAGCGCATACGACGCGGTTTCGAGCGCGCCCACAGGAAGCGCCGACCCGTCTATCCTCGTCATTCCGTCGCCGCGGAGCAGAAACGTGGACGGACTGCCCGCTTTAATGATGTCCGCGTCACCCGTAGTCAGATCGACGGAAACGACGTCGAGCGCAGAAAACTCCTCGCCGGCGCGCGACGCAAGAAACGAATTGACGGACGATATGCCGTCCTCTGCGTCGAAGCCGGCGCGGTAATGACTCTCTATAAGCGAGAGCGTTGCCTGCGACAGCCGCGCAGCGCCCCTTCCCGTCCCGCTGCCGTCGCAAAGCGACAGAAGCGCGCGGTTGCCGTCCGACGTCGCCGAGTACGAATCGCCCGTCGCGGTATTGCCCTGCCTGGGCGTCTGCGCCACCGCATACACGACGTCGAGCGCGCCCTCGGGCGAAAACGCAGCCGCCGTCCAACCCGGAGCTATGTCGTCCGTGCGGTCTACTCTGATCCTGCCGACGACGCGGCGCGCGGCGCGTTCTATCTCGCTCTTTTCGGTATCTCTCGGAACGATCGCAACGCCGCACAGTTCTTTCGTTATAAGCCCGCCGCCGCACGGAACGCCGAGCTCGGACAGATCGCGGACGAGCTTTTCGGACAGGTCGGGGTCGTAACGGTAATCTTCCGCGACGCTTTTCGACAAACGCACGAGAAGTCTGCGAAGCGAATCGAGCCGTCGGGCATAACTCGACGAACTCCGTCCTTCGGCTTCGCCGTTTGCGGCAACCGTTTTCATTTCGTCCGCGCTGTCGCCCGCGACCCGGAGAAGTCTGCCGCCGAACACGCAAGGCATGGCGAGCACGCTGTTTTTCAGACTTCCGCCGCCGTTCACGTAATCGGCGGCAAGCCGCGGCATATCTTCGGCGATCTCGCAGGTCGGGCGCTTATCGCACGTCCGGCATACGCCGAGCAGCGCGTCGGCGACCGCGGAAACTATCAGACCCGTATTGCCGTCGCCCGAATCTTCGGACAGCAGCCGACTCATTTCGCCGAGCGCTTCGGAAGTGCGGAGTAATCGCTCGGGCAGCTTCCTGCCCATACCCGCCGCCGCGACTTCGGGCAGGAGCTTTTCGGACGGCTTGAAAAACGCGCGTATGCCGTCCACGGCTTTTTTCGGCAGACAGATATATATTGCCGATCCCGTTCCTGCGGCGGCAAGATTCCAGAGCATCTCCGTCGTATCGTACGAGAAAAAACAGCTCGCCGCGGTAAGACCGAGCGGAAGCGCAAGCGCGGGCAAAGCTCTGAACCCGCCCGCAAATGCCGACGCCGCAAAAGCGGAAAGACAGCACACTACGAATACCGACGCGTCCGCGCCCGGCAACGCTCCGCCTATCCCCGCAAGCAGTCCGCCGACAAGCGCGCCCTTTCCGCCGCGACAATTGCACGTCATAAGCACGAACAGCGCGAACACGAGCCTCGACACCGGATATTCAATTATATGTACAGGCTCGAGCCCCGCAAAAAACACTACGCAAAACGCGGCGAGCCCCGCCGTTTCGAACGCGTTCGGTCGCACGAAATTCCCGCTTGCGAGAAGCGGAGCGGCAAACGAGATCAAAGCACCCGCCGCCGCGCCTATCGATACGGAAAGTATGACGATCAGCCGCACGCCGCCGAACAGCCACATAAGCACGCCGTACACGGTCGATTGGAGGACTATATCCGCGACCGTGCGCCATAACTTTTTGCGCTTGACCGCGGGCAGAAACCGCACCGCCATGTCGGTCACGACTCCGAGCGCGCCGAGTGCGGCACTCACGGCAAGCGACGGCACCGACATTCCCGTCAGCACCGCCGCCGCCACGAAATATAGCGACGCAAGCGGAGATCCGCCGCCGATAAGCACAGCCAGATGTACGGCGAAGCCGAACGGCTTTGTCTCCAACACGGATGCGTTGCACGCGACGACGAGAAACGCGAGCGTCAGCATATGCACTATTATCGTTTTGATTAGTTTCTTACTGTTCATCAACGATAAGAATAACATTACGACGCGGACGAATTTTGCCGATTTATCAGGTTACGCGTACTTTTATATCGAAACGGTATTCCGCTTCCGCCAGATCGCCCGACCACTCCCTGTACTTCTTCGGATCGGCGCGGTACAGCCGCGTGCGAAGTCCGAGAAAATCGTCTTTAATCGCACTGTCCGCTACTCTTTTTATATCTTCTGTTATCCGTTTTTCATAGGCGACGTTCACGTTGTCGAGCACTTCTTCAATGCTGTAGCCTTTTTCCACTTTATCGAGCAGTTCGTACCGCTGCGTGAATTTAAGCCGGGCTTCGATGGAAAACGTAATGACAGGCTTATCCGAAAACTCCGCTTTTATTCCCTCCTTTTTGTCTTCGACTACGGACGAAAGAATGAAATGTTTGCCGTCGAAATCCATTTCCGCATCGGCGAGCCCGCCTTTCGTTCTCGACGTTATCCATATAAGCCCCCGCGAATCTTCCTCGCTGAGTTCGTAAGATTCTTTTCCGAATACGCGCGCCGTCACGGACGGTTTTATTTCGGTCACTTTGGAAGCGGAATCGTTCTGCGACGCCGACTGTTCGGTAGAGTCGCCCGCGCCGCCGCCCGAACCGCCGCCTTTGACGTTTTCGGACGGCTTTTCGTCAAAACCGACTATAGGCATCACGGCGGCGCCCGACTTCGAACTCAACGCCTGCATTATTTCGAGAACGGACGGGATCGTGACCGATTCGTAAGCGTCCGCATACGAAACGTAATCGCTTACTCCGCCGCCCGTCGATTTCGTAAGAAGCACGGCGGACTGCATGAATTCGCTTGCCGTTACGTCCGCGCTTACGACCGAACAGCCCGTGTTTATCATACCGTCGGACAGGATATTTATAAGAATGGCGGTCGCCTGCGGCGTCGTTACATCCTTGCCGAGCACGATGAGCCCGCAATGCCCGAGTTCGATTTTCCGCCCGTAACGCTCGTTCAGGTTCAGGAGCGCGTCGCTGAACGCTTTGCCGCTGCCGTGAATAAACTCGTTTTCGCCGCCGCTTATCGTTTCCGCCGCCACGGAAATCATGCCGCTTTCGTTATCCACGTCGAAGCCGACGCAATTCACCATAAGCCGCGTTTCGATCTCGTTGCCGGGTACGAGCGGAGTCAATGCGATCAGAATAAACATCGCGGTGAAAAACAATACGAGTAAACTGTTTTTATGCTTTCTGTCGAGCTTTATCATAAGTCCGCTTCTCCTTGAATTTATTTACGATTACAGCCGCGACTGTGACAAGCGGCAACGCGTATTGAACGATTATCGACGGAAGCCAGAAGTACGCCGTCATAAGTTCTATAACGCGGTTAAGTTCGTTGAACACGAGCGAGCAAAAGAATATAACGGCAAGACAGACCGCGGTCAGGAGCTTCCCCGCCTTGCGCCCGAAAGTATAATCGACGGCGTGCGACATGAACGTAGTCATGAGCCCCGCGGACAACAATACGGCGGACAGCCACATCGTATATATGACCATGTTGATCCGACCGAATTTGAAACTGCCCGCGCCGTACTGCGTCATGTTGCTTATATTGTGACCGTAAGTCAGAACTTCGGTCATGTCGCCGTAAGACGCGAATAAAGTCGTCGAAAACACTACGAGAAATACGAAGCCTATAATCGCGGGAATAAGCGCGAAATATACTTTCTTACCCGTATTCACGGTCTTTCCCGTAAGCACGAGCAGTATCGAAAAATCGCCGAACCACAGCGTAAAACTGTAACATGAAGTCATTATGCGTTCGCCTCCCTCCGCACCGAGCGGAAAGAGATACGAAAAATCCACCTCGGGAAGCGTCATACAGCAAAGCAATATCATACTTACCACGACGATCGGCGTTATGATCTCAGAAAGCCTGCCCGAAGCGCACAGCGGTTTGAACGCGAAATACGCCATTAAAAGAACAAGCGGGATCAGGTGTACGGGCGACATCGTGGACGAGAACACGGACGTCGAAAAGAACACGCGCACGTCTATGAGGATCATAAACAGCTTTATGCCGTAGAATAATCCGACTGCGATCAGGATTATTTTTGCCGCGATAACTCCGAACGCCGAGCTTAAAAGCTCGAAAATATTTTTCTCGCCTGACAGATGAAGCGTCAGGCACACGATAAAAAGAAACACGAAGTCTATCGACAGCATTATTATCAGCGAAATAAAACTGTCGCGCCCGCTCACGCGCATCATAAGCACGGGCAGCATGAACATCTTCATCGCTATCGCGACGAGAAACGTCAGGCACATGATTTGTCGGAACGTAACTTTATCCATTGTTTATTTCACTCCTTTTCTGTCTGACCGGATTGACGTTCGGAATGCTCTTCGGACGGCGCATTATATCCACGACGGGGGTTTTAAGCAGCCCGTCCTTTCTGTCCTCGGCGACGTTCGGCGCGAACGGAGCGAGATACGGCGCGCCGTAACCGTTGATACCCGCGAGATAGATCAGAAGGATCATTCCGAAAACGAGCAATCCGTATAACCCGAGCAGTCCGCCTACGATGGTAAAAAGCACGCGGAGCAAAGCCGACGAACCCGCCGCGTTCGGCGCGGTATACGACGAAATGGACGAAAGCGCGACTATCATGACGGCGGGAGAACCGATCATGCCCGCTTTGACCGCTGTTTCGCCGAGCACGAGCGCGCCTACGACGCTCATTGCAAGCCCCATGGACTGCGGCATGCGTATGCCCGCTTCGCGTATGATTTCGAACAGGAATATAACGAACAGCACTTCGGCGAGCGGCGGAAACGGCACGCCTTTCGTAGCGTTCATGACGGTCAGAAGCAACTGCAGCGGCAATACCGAAAAATGGTATATCTCGAGAGAAACGTAAAACCCGGGAAGGAATATGCCTATTATAAGCGAGATCATCCGGACGACGCGAAGAAACGACGCGAAAGTCGAGCGTTCGTAATAATCCTCGGACGACTGAACGTCCTCGAAGAAAACGAACGGGAGCGTCAGTACCATAGGCGAACCGTCGCAAAGAACGGCGACTCTGCCCTCGAGCAGTTTGGACGCCGCTATGTCGGGTTTTTCGCACGTTCCTATCTGATTGAAAATCGAATAAGGACGAGGCTCGAGATAAGACTGGAGATAATGCGTATCGAGCACGCCGTCTATATCTATCGCTTTCAGGCGCTTCTTTACTTTTTCGATCACCGCCGGATCGGCGACGCCGTCTATGCTCACTATCGCCACGTCGGTGCTCGTGCGCCTGCCGATCGTCATATGTTCGATCTTCAACTGAGTAGTGCGTAGTTTGCGCTCGATCATCGACAAGTTGGTTTTCATGTTTTCTATGAAGCCTTCGCGCGGACCCTTGGTCACGCCCGACGTCGGAGGTTCGGCTATAGACCGCGTTTCGTACTTGCGCACGTTGACGAGCACGCACCCGTCGAGCTTGTCGAGGAATACGAGCGCGTCGCCGCCCATAAGTCCCTGCACCGCTTCCGTTCCGTCGTCGATGAATTTGTGCTCGAAATTGACGAGCACTTTGTTCATGAGCGAGTCGTAATCGAGCTCGCCGACGTCTGCGGTTTTGAGCGCGCGCAGCATATCCCGCAATCCCTCGCTGTCCGTCAGATCCACGGACGCGAGAGCGGTGCCGCTTACGCCGCATGAAGAAAAGTCGCTCTTTGCGTAGAGCGACTTTGTTGACATGAGATTCAATATTTCGTCAGCACGTTCCACGGTAATAATTTGTACCGTTATCCCGCGCGTTATTCCGTAAATCGATATTATTTATCCGAGGTAAGTTCTCTGGCAAGCGGAAGCAGAAGTTCGAACAGGCTTTCCGCCCTGCCCTGATCCACCGCTTCGGCGATCTTCGGATCGATGGGAAGCGACGCGGTAAGCGCGATGTCATGCGACTTCGCTACGCTTTCGAGCTTGCCTTCGCCGAACACGTAATGCTTTTTACCGCAGTCCGGGCATACGAAATAAGACATATTTTCGACGAGCGCCACGATGGGAACGTGCATCATTCCCGCCATTTTGGCGGCTTTTTCCACGATCATTCCGACAAGCTCCTGCGGACTCGTCACAAGAATTATGCCGTCCACCTTGAACTGCTGGAGCACGGTAAGCGGCACGTCGCCCGTTCCCGGCGGCATATCCACGAACATATAGTCCACGTCGCCCCACACCACGTCGGTATAAAACTGCTGAGCACACCCGGTAATCATGGCTCCGCGCCAGACTACGGGGTCGGTTTCGTTCTCCATAAGAAGATTAAGACTCATGACCTTGATACCGGTCGAAGTTTCGACGGGCAGAATGCCGAGCGGACTGCCGCCCGCGCGCGTCCTGAGCCCGAACGAACGGGGTATGGACGGACCTGTGATGTCCGCGTCGAGCACGGCTACGCTCTTGCCCAACGCCGACGCAGCCGAAGCGAGAATCGACGTGACAAGACTCTTGCCCACGCCGCCTTTGCCGCTCATGACCGCGTAAACCTTACGTATCTTATTGATTTCTTTGCGCGCCTGAGCCGCAGGATCGGGTTCTTCTTCTCTGCTCGAACAGTTCGCGCCGCAACTCGAGCAATCGTGAGTGCACTCCTCTACCGCAATATCTTTTTCGGTTTCTGTCATATTATATACTTCCTTATGTTTTCCGTCGTTTTCGTTTATAAAGTATAGCACGGCGCGGGCGAACAGTCAACCGTCTGCCTATGCCGACGCGCTTTAATTTCGCATTATTTCCGCCTGAACTCGGGAAACGCTTCCCAGTTCGCGATAAGCGAACGGTCGAGTCCGGCTTTATCCAGTTCGACAGCCGCGGAAAAATCGCCCACGCGTTCGGGCGAATGCGCGTCGCTGTCGCAGATGAACCTACAGCCCGTTCCCGCAAGGGTTTCGAAACCTTCCCTGTCGATCAGGCACCGTTTGCTGTTTATTTCTATATATACGCCGTATTCCGCAGCCGCCTCGCCGAGGACTTTCAGGTCGCAGATAAGCTCGCGGAGCGGATGAGCGATGACCGACACGCGGTAACGCTGCATGGCTTTGACGTAAGCGTCGGTATTTTTGGCTATGCGGGCGCGGGTATTTTTCGTAGGCAGAACATTCGGCACCCAGAACCCCATGAGCGCGCTTAAGGAGTCGGGCAGGCGTACGCGATGATAGCCGCAAATGATAAGGTCGAGCTTCGATTCGATCTCGGGAGTCAGGTCGAGGTCGCCGGCGGACGACACGAGATTGGCTTCCACGCCTGCGAGCACGGTCATGTCGGGATATAACTCGCGGGCACGGTAAACGTCGGCGAGGAAAGAATCCACGTCCGCGGGATGCATATTCTGCGGATAGCCGCTTATGCCGTGATCGGTGATCGCAACCGCTTTCAGTCCGCGGTTACGGGCGGCAAGAACGTTTTCTTCCACCGTGCCGATCCCGTGCGAATAAACCGAATGAGTATGATAATCTCCCCAGAAAGCCATATTCATATTGTACCACCCTTTTTGCTTTTTGTCACTATGTTTTACAAAAATATTTGACTTTTCACAAAATTATTACAAAAACACCGCCGGACGGCGATTTACGTTCCGGCGGTTCGCGTATATTTTATACGTTTCTTTGTCTGCGTTGCAACCTTACCCTTGCGGGCAGGTAAATTCGTTCCGCGCCAATCAGAGATTCGAGGCGATGGCTTTGAGGAAATCGCGCGAATTGAGTTTCTTCGGCGTGATGCCGTCCGCTTTGAAAATGCAGGCGAGGTCGCCGGTCATATAGCCGCTTTCGATCGTGGAAATCGTAGCGCGCTCGAGTTCGGACGCGAATTTTACAAGCTCCGCGTTGTTCTCGCTTTCGCCGCGCTTTGCGAGCGCGCCGCTCCAGGCGAATATAGTCGCGACGGGGTTCGTCGAGGTTTCTTCGCCCGCGCGGTATTTATAATAATGCCTCGTGACAGTGCCGTGCGCCGCCTCGTACTCGTAATTTCCGTCGGGAGAAACGAGCACGCTCGACATCATCGCAAGCGAGCCGAAAGCCGTTGCGAGCATATCGCTCATGACGTCGCCGTCGTAGTTTTTGCACGCCCAGACCATGCCGCCGTTCGAGCGCACTACGCGCGCCACGCAGTCGTCGATGAGCGTATACTCGTACTTAATGCCCGCTTTCTCGTACTTATCGCGGAATTCCGTTTCGTATATATCCGCGAATATGGCTTTGAAACGCCCGTCGTAGATCTTGGAGATCGTATCTTTCGTGCCGAGCCACAAGTCCATATTCGACGCAAGCGCGAAGTTGAAGCACGACCGCGCGAACGCCGTGATCGACTTATCCGTATTGTGCATACCCTGAAGCACGCCCGCGCCCGTAAAGTCGTGAACGGGATATTTTTCCGTCCTGCCGTCCTTATGCGTAACGAGCAATTCGGCTTTCGCCTCGCCGTCTATACGCACGTCGGTCGCCTTGTACACGTCGCCGTAAGCGTGGCGCGCAATCGTGATAGGCTTCGTCCAGGTCGGAATATACGGCGTAATGCCCTTTACGAGTATGGGTGTACGAAATACCGTGCCGTCGAGAATGGCGCGGATAGTGCCGTTCGGCGACGGATAAAGGCGTTTTAAGTTATACTCTTCCTTACGCTGATTGTTCGGCGTGATCGTGGCGCATTTTACGCCCACGCCGAGACGTTTGACCGCTTCGCCCGCTTCCTTCGTAACGAGATCGTCGGTTTCGTCGCGGTGCACAAGCCCGAGGTCGTAAAATTCGGTATTGAGCTCAACATGAGGATCGAGAAGTATTTCTTTGATCCAGTCCCAAAGTATGCGGGTCATCTCGTCGCCCTGAAGTTCGGCGATCGGTTTCACGTATTTTATTTTCGACATAAGCCCTCCGGAATGTTTGCGTCATAACGTCGGAATACGCGGACAGCTCCGTTGCGGCGGTCGCCGCCTAGCCCGTATTCCGATATTTCGTATTATAACATTATCCGAAAGCTTCCGTCAATCGTTTTATAAAAGCTTTATTCCGGGAAGCAAATTTGCCTGCTCGCAACGGTAAATTTGCGACGCCGCAAACGTATGCAAGGGGCGTACCCCGGGAGCATAGATCCTTTATTTCCCTTTGAGAGCGGGCGAAGAAAAAGAATACGTCAGACGCGACTTGTCTTTATACCTTTTCACCGCTATCTCCGTCAGTCTTTTCACAAGCGCGGTTTCGGTCATTCCCGCGCGGCGGAAGAAGTACGACGCCATCGAGCCGGGCAAAGTGTTGATCTCGTTCAGGTACAGTTCCCCGCTCGCCGCGAGCATATAATCGATACGCACGACACCCGCGAGTCCGAGCGACTCGAACACGTATTTCGTAAGGCGTTTTATTTCCGCCGCGGTTTCGTCGGGGATTTCTGCGGGCAGACGGCGGCGCATAAGTTCTTTTTTCCCCGAATATTTATCCTCGAACGATAAAAACTCTTTCCACCCGAGCGGCTCTTCCACGTCGCTAACGACCGTTTCCCCGTCGCCGCCGAGCGCCGCGCAGTTAAGTTCTCTGAACCCCACGAGCAGTTTTTCGGCAATCACGACGTTATCGAAAGCCAGCGCGACGCGCGACGCTTCGACCAGTTCCGCCTCGTTATGCGCCGCGGATACGCCTATCGACGAGCCGAGCGACGCGGGCTTTATGATGAACGGATAGCCTATTTCGTTTAACCTGTCGGCGACAGCGTATATGTCCTCGTTGAATTCTTTCCGCGTAAACGCGGTATAAGGCACCGTCGGGATACCGCTCATGACCGCATAGCGTTTGAACGCCGCCTTATCCATGCACAGCGCGCTACGGAGCACATCCGAGCCGGTGTACGGCACGCCGCACAGCTCGAGCAGACCCTGAAGCGTTCCGTCCTCGCCGTTCATGCCGTGACAGCAAAGCACGGCTACGTCCATTTCGGCGAATTTCCGTCCCCTGTCGGTGTACAGCCATCGCGAACCCGGACGCGGGTGCACGCGCTTTAACCGCTCTTTATGCCTGACGAAACCTATATCGAAAAGCTCTTTGCCCGCGTACCATTCGCCGCTTTCGTCTATGTACACGGGGAGCGGATCGAGCGCCCGCACCGAACAGGCGAGCTGTACGCCGGTAACTATGCTGACGTTATGCTCGCACGATTTACCTCCGAAAATTATCGTTGTTGCCATAAAATAAATCTCCCTCGTAGTGTATATGCCGCGAGGGAAATTTCAGTGCGTGATTTTCGACTGTTATTTATATGAAAATTTTTTACGTTTTATGTCTGCGCTTACGCGGGAGTTTATTCCGTTTTTATTCACGCTTCGAAGCAAGACGCATTATCGTATGCGAAATCGGATATTTTATCTTCACTTGCCCAGGCTTTCCCAGAAGCTCTTTTCGGTGCGCAAACGACGCTTTACCGCCTTTAACGCCTTTTCGTGCGCAAGGTAGTTCTGTTTTTTATCCTCGTCCAGAGTTTCGAACCACTTGTTCGCTTTGACTTTTTCCACGATTATAAGCGCGAGCAAGCCTCCGAGCGCAACGACTATACCTGCGAATATCAGTCCGATGCATAACCTTGCGCCCGACGAGTCGATGAGCGCCAGAAGCACGATGAAAAGCACTACGGCGGTCAAAAGCACGGTTATAAGACCTAAAATGCGCGAGGATATCTGACTGCCTTTCGCAAATTCCTCTTTCGAGCATTTCGCCATATAAAACGCGTCGCGTACGAAACGATAAAAGTATATCGCCGCAACAACCGGCACCGCAATCAGCACCAGAACCAACAGATATACCATGACCATAAGTATACCGGGTAAAGCGGATAATCCCAACGAAACGCCGAGAGTTTCCGGGTCGAACAGCACTGCGATAAAATCGCCCAGACTGCTTAAGTCGGAAAAAAACTTGACGAGCTCGTTATAAAGCAGGAATATGCCGACGATGATACCGACGAATATGACTGCGGAAACGATCGCTACGATCCAGAACGCGATCCGTGGTTTCTCGGTTTTCGTAAGTTCGTATCCGAGCGGCGGAACTTCTATACCCCGCCGTCTGCCTTTCCGGCGCAAGCGTTGCACGCGGCGGTATGCCGCTTTTCCGTAGCTCGATTTTTCATAATCCGGCACAGATCCGTATACATCCGAATTATCCATTATTCATTCACCCAAAAACTGATTGTAACCACGAACGAATCGCTTGCGTCTGCGGTCGGCTCGTGTCCGGTATAATAATAGCACACGGTATAGGACGACGACGCCTGCAACGTTTCGGGCAGACCCGCGTGTTCCTCTTTGCCATTGGTGCCGCTTACAAAGTGTTTTACTTTTACTTCGGACATATCCGCTTTTTCGGTGGAATTATCGGGAAAATATTCGTAATAAAACGTCAGTCCCGAAAGTTTGGTCTTGACCTTATCCAATTCATCGACGGAAAAATTGCCGAAATCAAACTCGGTTTTAAGCTTTCCGCTGCCGTCGTCGGCTTTGAGATAGTTGAGCTCTTTCCCGCAAGCGGAAAAGAAAACCGCGCAA